>DAIQBC010000024.1:0-14163 GCA_036781345.1 Acidimicrobiales bacterium
CCCCGCCGCCAGGGCCCGGCCGGCCGCCGGCAGCCGATCCCGCACCGACGAGCGCGCCTCGAAGGCAGGGTCGGGGGCGACCCAGAACGTGAACTGGTCGTCGTCGGCCTGGGCGGGCCGCCCGTCGGCGGCCACGACGTCGCCGACCAGGAGGCCGGCGTCTCCCACGAGCTGCCGGAAGCCCTCCTGGGTGTGCCAGTGGAGCACCCACGGGCGGTCCTCGCTGGCGATCTGCCCGTCGGCCTCGAGCTCGTAGCGCAGCGTGAGCACCTGCCGCCTGGCATCCTCGTCGCGCTCCTCGGACAAGACCGTGACCCGCATCGTCGCGCCGTCGTCGGTGACGTGGGTGCGCGGCACGCCGAGCGCCTCGACCGGCACGGGCCGCGGGATGAACAGCGGGATGAGCGCGGAGCCGGCGGGCTCGAGGTGGGCGCGGATTCGGGCCAGGGCTCGCCATGCGGTGTCGTCGTCGATGATCAGGTTGAAGGTCGGGCCGGCCAGGTAGATCGAGCGGTAGCGGCGCGGCAGCTCCATCGACTCGATGCGGGCCTCGTGGAGCGTGACAGCCAGCCCCCGATCGACGGCCGCGACACGGCAGCGGGCGAGCATGTCGGGCGAGGAGTCGAGACCCTCCACGTCGAGGCCGCGGGCCCGCAGGTCGAGCAGCGGGTCACCGTCACCGCAGCCCAGCTCGAGGGCCGGCAGCCCCGAGCGGGTGACGAACCGGAGGTAGGGCGTGGGATCGGGCCGGCCGGAGGAGCGCAGCGGAGCGTAGAGCTGGGCCACGATCCCCGTGTAGAAGAGCGCCGGCTCGACTGCATCCACGATCGCGAGCATGGCAGGTCAGAGCAGGCTCTCGACCTCCGCCGCCGCCGTGGACGCTTGGCGTAGCTCGTCGATCCGCCTCGCCATCCGGGCCGCGCCCGCCCGTAGCTTCATGTCGTCCACCGCGCGCCGAACCGCGGCTCGGATGACGTCTGGCGGGCTGGTCGGGTCGAGGGCGATCCCCGCCCCCACCCGTTCGACGGCCGTGGCATTGACGGATTGCTCGCGCCCGGGCGTGAGGCAGACCACGGGCAGGGCGTGGGCGAGCGCGGCCAGGATCGTGCCCAGGCTGGGGCCGCTCATCACCGCCGACGTCCACGGAAACAGAGCGGCGTGGCGCACGTACCCGCTGAGGTGGGCGTTCGACGGGACGGTGAGCTCGGCTCGATCGAGATGGTCGTCGGCCGTAGCCAGCACCCGCACCGGTGCCTCGGCCAGGGCGCTGAGCACGTCCTGCAGCGCAGGGCCCTCGTCCAGCGGCGTGGTGCCGAGGCTGACGACGACCAGCGGCCGACCGTCGTCCACCCCCGGTGGGCGCCAACCGACATCCCGGCCGGGACCTTCGAGCACCGGCCCCACGTAGCGCAGGTTTCCCGCCCGCTTCGCCAGCGGCAGGTCGAGCTCCTCGGGCACCGTCACCAGCAGCCGGGTGGCGCGGTCGAGCAGCGCGCCGAAGGTGGCGACGGGAGGCAGGCCCAGCTCGGCCCGCACGCCGGCAAGGGCGTCGACGCCGGCCGACTGGTGCATCGGCAGCAGCCCACCGGCGCCGTCGAGGAAGGCGGCGTAGAGCGCGGGCACCAGCGCCACGTTGGGGCGGTACGAGGCCTCAGCGCCGCACAGCGCCCCGGGGAGCAGGTAGTCGGAGATCACGAGGTCAGCGGCCTGGGCCTCGGCCTGCACCTCGCGGGCGAGGGCGGCCTGGTCCCACTCGGCCAGCGGGTCGCGTGCGGTGAAGGCCACCCCCTCGGCCGCGAAGCGATCGGCCAGCGACGCCGTGCCCATGGCCTGCACGGCGTGGCCCCTCGCCCGCAGCTGCTCGGCCAGTGCCAGCACCGGCGGCACGTTGTCTCCCCCCTCCCAGGTCACGAAGAGGATGCGCCCGGCCATGCGCCCAGACGCTATTGGACCGAGAGCAGGTCGCCGGGTTGGCAGTGGAGCGCGAGGCAAAGGGCCTCGAGGGTGGAGAACCGCACCGCTCGAGCCTTTCCGGTCTTGAGGATGGAGAGGTTGGCCAGCGTGATGCCCACCGCCTCGGACAGCTCGGTGAGCGTCATGCCCCGCTCGGCCAGCACCTCGTCGAGGTGGACGAAGACCGGCATCAGACCGTCGACCGCTCGAGCTCGTGCAGCTCCGCACCGACCCGGAACACCTCGGCGGGCTTCGGCTCACCACCTGGCGATGATGTCCTCCGAGAAGCGCTTGACGCCGTCGAGCTTGCCCTGCAGGTCGGCATTGGCGCCGGCGTAGAAGTACCAGGGCATGGTCACCAGGTGGGTCACACCGGCCTCGGCGGCGCGGCGGTAGCCGTCGAGGTCCCAGGCGTCCTTGGCCGAGCCGAAGAGCGAGAACGGAACCTGGGTGCGGCCGTACTCCTCGCGGTAGCCCTCGATCTGGCGACGGATGGCCGCCAGCTCGTCGACGGTGTGGAGGTCGCTCACCCAGCCGTCGTGGCGGGCGGCGCGGCGCAGCGCGGCCTCCGAGACCCCGCCGACGTAGACGGGAACGGGTTCACTGGGGGCGGGCAGCATCTCGAGCGGCGGCACGTCGAAGAACTGGCCGTGGTGCTCCACCACCTCGCCCGTCCAGAGCTTGCGCATCACCTCGAGCATCTCGTCGGCCCGCTTGCCGCGCTGGGCGAACGGGACGCCCATGGCGTCGAACTCCTCCTCCATCCAGCCCATGCCGATGCCGAGCCCCACGCGGTTGCCCGACAGCACGGCCGCCGTGCCCACCTGCTTGGCCACGTGCACCGGGGTGCGGGCGGGGAGGATGTAGACGGTGGTGAGGAACCGCAGGCGCTGCGTGACGGCGCTGAGGTGCCCGATCGTCACCCACGGGTCGGGCCAGGGAGTGCCCATCTCCCACCGGCGCGTGCCGTCCTTCGTGTACGGGTAGGTCGAGCGCGTCTCCACCGGGTTGATGAGGTGGTCGGACACCGACAGCGTGCTCCACCCGTGCTCGTCACCGGCCTGGGCAAGGGGCACCAGCTCGTCGACCGCCGAGAAGGTGGCGGAGAAGCAGAACTCCATCAGGAGTGGGTCCCGCCGTCGATGCGCAGCTCGGTGCCGTTCACGTGCAGGGCATCGTCGGAACCGAGGTAGGCGATGGCGGCCGCCACGACGGCCGGAGAGCCCATCCCCACCGGCGACATGATGCGGTGGAGGAGCTTGGGGTCGGCACCCTCGGGCAGGGCGAAGGCCCCCGTGATCGGCGTGTCGATCGAGCCCGGGCACACGGCGTTGACCCGGAGTCCCTGCTTCGCGTACTCGATGGCCAGCGTTCTGGTGAGGGCCAGCACCCCACCCTTCGACGCCGAGTAAGCCGCGGCCCATGGATGGGCGGCCAGGGCAGCGGTGGAGGCCACGTTGACGATGGCACCCCGCGACTCCAGCAGCGCCGGGATGGCGGCCTGGCACACGAAGAACGTGCCCGTGAGGTTCACGTCGAGGATGCGCTGCCAGCTCTCGCGCGCCACCTCGTGGCTGTGCTCGAACCGCAGGATGCCCGCCGCGTTGACGACCGTGTCGAGCCGCCCGAGCTCCAGCGCCGCCGCCACGGCCGATGGCCCGAACGAGGGATCGGTGACGTCGCCCACGAAGCTCGTGACCGCCGCAGGCCGCGCCGCGTCCTTGGCGGTGAGCGCCAGCCCCTCGGCGGAGATGTCCGCCGCCACGACCGAGGCCCCTTCGGCCACCAGCCGGTGCACGGTGGCCCGCCCGATCCCCGACCCCCCACCAGTGACCAGCGCGACACGACCCAAGTAGCGATCCATGAGGGGGAGACTAGAACGCGTTCTAGAAGGAGGGGGGCGACCAAGTTCGGAGGAGCTCGCCGCAGGGCGAGCGACGACGAGGGCGCTACCCCCAGTGCCGCACGATCGTGCTCTGGCTGGCGGTGGCGAGCAGGGTGCCGTCTACCGCCCAGAGGTGCACGACGCCGTGGCCGAAGCCGTTGACGATGGCATCCACCCGGATGTCGAGCAGCACCCAGTCCGTGGGCACCAGCCGGGCCACCCGCAGCGTGTTGTCGAGGCTGTTGCCACCGGCCTGTGCGCCGAGGGCCTGGCCGATGCCGAAGGGCACATAGTCGCCGAGGATGGCGAGGGTCGCGGCCGACATGTCGAGCACGTCGGGGATCCGTGCCCACAGTGCCGAGCGCCCGTCGGGCTGCGGGGGCCCCGGAAGCTCCTCCATGGGGCGGGCGTTGGCCAGCCGCACGTCGAGGCGCTCCATGATCGAGTCGTTGCCGGGCATCCGGTGCATCCGCTGCGCGCAGTCGTCCGGCGGGGGCACCTGGGGCATCTCGGCCCACTGGCCGCCGGCCTCGAGGGGGCGCTGACCGAGGGCGGCGTTGACGGTGAGGATCTCCCGGTCGCCGACGTGGCCCACGGCGCGAGCCTGGGTGACCTGCTTGCCGGCCACCGCGATCGTGACGTCGATGTCCATGATCGAAGGCGGGTTGGCGTAGGACAGGTACTGGGCCGTGGCCCACACGACCGGACGACCGGAGCTGCCCTCGAGGGCGGCGATGGCGGCACCCAGGCCGCAGCCCCCGAAGAGGAACTGGTGGCCGGTGGAGATCCCAGGGGTGATGGGCAGGACCCAGCGCATCGGGTTGTGGGTGGGCTCAAGACCGAGCCAGGCGGGGGCGTCCATCGCGGGCGAACCTACCCGGCGAAGGGCAGGAGGCCTGGCCCGGCGCGGTTCGGGCGAGGCCCTCTGAGCAGGGTTGTTCCCTCGTCAGCAGGGGTCTGTGACACCTGTCGCACTCGATCGGGGCATGGTTGTCACACCCCTTGAGTTGACTGAGGTGCATGGCACGTCAGCTCTCACTTCTGGACACCCCGCCGTCGTGGCGGATCGACCCGGCTACCCGTGAGGTCGGCCGCCGTGGCGTTGCGGCAGCCCGCGCCTCCCTCCAGGCGGCCCTGGCCGCCCACCACGCCCCCGAGTCCACCCCGGGCGGCCGCGAGCACCCGTCCCACGGTCGCTCTGCAGCGTAGGCAGCCCACACACCGCTAGCGTCCACGTCCGCATGGGGATCCTCGCGTGGTGCGTCATGGGCCTGCTCGCCGGTGGTCTGGCCCGACGGGCCGTCGGCTCGCCCAAGCGCGGGTGCCTCGGCACCATCGCCGTCGGGATCCTGGGCGCGCTGTTCGCCGGCGCCGCGTCCCGCTTCGCCACCGGGGATGCCATCAGCACCTTCAACGAGCTCGACCTGGGGTCGATCTTCGTGGCGTTCGTCGGTGCCGCCGCCCTCCTCCTCGTGCTCGAAGCGGCCAGCGGTCGTCGTCGTCGCTGACTCGGATAGGTTGCCGAGATGTCTGATGTCGTGATCGTCGAGGCCGTCCGCTCACCCGTGGGCAAGCGCAACGGTGGGCTCTCCACCATCCACCCGGCTGACCTGCTCGCCGCCGTGCAACGCGCCGTCGTGGAGCGCTCCGGCATCGACCCCGCGCAGGTGGGCCAGGTCGTCACGGGCTGCGTGAGCCAGGTGGGCGAGCAAGCCTTCAACATCGGGCGCACGGCGTGGCTCAGTGCCGGTCTGCCCCTCACGGTGGCCAACACCACCGTTGACACCCAGTGCGGCTCCTCCCAGCAGGCCACCAACCTGGCCGCCGCCCTGGTGGGCAGCGGAGCCGTCGACTCGGCCGTGGCGGGCGGCGTCGAGGTGATGAGCCGGGTGCCGATCGGGTCCAGCGGTCGCAAGGACATCGGCCTCGGCATCCCGATCCCGCGCTCCTACTTCCCGCAGTACGAGATGACGTCGCAGTTCGAGGGCGCCGAGCGCATCGCAGAGAAGTGGGGCATCTCCCGGGCCGACACGGATGCCTTCGGGTTCCGCTCCCAGCAGAACGCGGCCATGGCGTGGGCAGAGGATCGCTTCGGCACCCAGATCGTCCCCATCGAGGCCCCCGACCTCGACGACGACGGCAAGCCCACCGGCACCACGCACACGGTGGCGCGTGACGAAGGCCCCCGCGACACGAGCCTCGAGAAGCTGGCCGAGCTGAAGCCGGTGGCCCGGGAGGACGGCGTCCACACCGCCGGCTCCTCGTCACAGATCTCCGACGGCGCGGCGGCGGTGCTGCTGATGACCGCCGAACGGGCCGACGCCCTCGGCCTGCGGGCGCGGGCCCGCATCGTCGACACCTGCCTCGTGGGCGTCGATCCGGTGCTGATGCTCACCGGTCCCATCGACGCCACCCAGCGCCTCTTCGAGCGCACCGGTCTCCGCGCCTCCGACATCGACGTGGCCGAGATCAACGAGGCCTTCGCCTCCGTGGTGCTGGCCTGGCAGAAGGAGCTCGGATTCACCCCGGAGCAGACCAACCCCAACGGTGGCGCCATCGCCCTCGGCCATCCACTGGGCGCCACCGGCGCCGTGCTGCTCACCAAGGCCCTCCACGAGCTGGAGCGCACCGGGGGCCGGTATGGCCTGGTGTCGATGTGCTGTGGCGGTGGCCTCGGCACCGGCACCATCATCGAGCGGCTCTGACTCGCCGACCCCGGTCGGCCACCGCGTTCGTCACCCGACGGAGGTCCGTCGTGCGCTGCACCGTCGCACTGCTCACCCTCGGGCTCGCCGCCTGTTCAGTCACAGGCCAGGGCTCGAGCCCACCGATCGCGGCCGGCACCGCCACCGTCGTCCACCCGGTCGACGGCGACACCATCGTCGTCGAGATCGACGGACGAGAAGAGCGTGTTCGCTTCATTGGCATCGACACCCCGGAGTCGGTGGCCCAGGATCGTCCCGTGGAGTGCTTCGGGCCTGAGTCCAAGGCCCGAACGGCCGAGCTGCTGCCCGTGGGCACCGTCGTGCGACTCGAGCGTGACGTCGAGGCCCGTGACAAGTACGACCGCCTGCTCGCCTACGTGATCCGCGACCGCGACAGCGTGCTGATCAACCTGCTGCTGGTGGAGGAGGGCTACGCCGAGGCGATCTCCTACCCACCGAACCTCGCCCACCAAGACGAGCTCGATCGGGCTGAGGCGACGGCGCGGTCGGCGCGCAAGGGGCTCTGGCCCGCGTGTGGAGGCACGGACACCCCGCTCGGCCAGTAGCGTTCGCGCCGTGACGTCCCTCGCCGAGCGTCTCGGCCACGCCCCCGACGAGCGGCTGCTGATCATCAACTGCGACGACCTCGGCTGCTGTCACGCTGCCAACGTGGGCACCTACGAGGCCCTGCGAGACGGCATCGCCACCAGCGCCACTCTGATGGTGCCGTGCCCCTGGGCGCGCGACGCCGCCTCGCGATACCGAGGCGAGGACGTCGGGGTGCACCTCACCCTCAACGCCGAGCACGACCGCTACCGATGGGGGCCCATCACGCACGCCCCGTCGTTGCTCGATGGCGACGGGGGCTTCCCTCGAACGGTCACCGACGTGTGGGACCACGCCGACCTGGACGAGGTCCGTCGCGAGCTGCGTGCGCAGGTGGAGCGGGCGATCCTCTGGGGCTTCGACGTAAGCCACCTCGACAGCCACATGGGCACCCTCCAGCTCCGGCCCGAGTTCTTCGACGTGTACCTCGACCTGGCCGTGGAGTTCCGGCTCCCACTCCGCCTGTCCGGGGCCTCGAGCGAGCGGGCCATCGGCTTCCCCTTCCGTCGGCTCGCCCACGACGAGGGCGTCGTGTTCCCCGACCACTTCGTCACCGTGCGCGGCGTCGGGTCACGGCGCACGCTCGAGAAGGTCGTGGAGGACCTGCGCCCTGGCGTCACCGAGGTCTACATTCACCCGGCCGTGGATGCCCCCGAGCTCCGGGCGCTGGCCGAGGACTGGTCCGGACGGGTCGACGACCACTCGCTGGTGACCTCCGACCACAGCCTGCGCCAGATGCTCGACCGGCTTGGCGTGCGACGCATCGGCTACCGGCCGCTTCGGGACCTGCAGCGCGCCGCATGAGCACCCGCGCCGCGCTCGCCCTCCTCGCCGTGGCGCTGCTCCCGGGCTGCGGCGATGCCACGCCCAGCTCCCCCACTCCGGCCGACCTGCAGGCCATCGACGTGTCCCCTGACCACACCATCACCGTCGACGAGCGCGGCTACCGGCCCGCCTCGCTCGAGGTGGCGCCGGGCGACGTCATCCGCCTCGTGAACGACGGTGGCGAGGCGCATTCGTTCACCGCCGAGGACCAGCGCTTCGACACCCGCATGCGGCCCGGCGACGACACCACCCTCGTGCTCACCGAGCCCGGCGAGATCGCCTTTCACGACGCCGACCAGCCCGCCCACACCGGCACGCTCACGGTGACCGCTCCGGGTTGACGATCAGTACTGGGTCTGGCGGGACAGCTCGGCCAGCACCGCCCGGTGCTCCTCGCTCTGGGTGAGCGGCATGAGCGCCATCAGCTTGCCCATGTCGCCCACGACCTTCACCCGGCCCTGCATGAAGGCCGCGCTGGCGTCGAGCTCGCCCTCGGCGATGAGCCGGGCATCCGCGCTGCTCAGCGTGAGGGTGACCTCCGCGCCCGGGTCATCCCCGATGGTGGCCTCGACGAGCTGCCCGTCGACGACGTGCTCGTGGTAGCGGACCTCGCCCCCCGGGGCGCCGGTCACCACCCGCTGCACCCGAGCGGTCACGCCGGGACGTTCGGGCAGGTCGCGAGCCAGCTCGACGTGGAGGTCGAGCCAGCCCTGGTCGAGGAAGGCGACCACCGTCAGACGCTGGCCTGGGCCCGGAGGCCGGCGAACAGGTCGTCCTCGGGAACATCGGCGTCGACCAGGCTGGCGGCCCGGATGTAGTCGTCGAAGGGGTGGATGGCCGCTGACACCTCGCGCGGGAGCCCGAACCAGAAGGGGGACTCCGGGTCGATCTGGGTGGCATGGGCGAGCAGGGCGTCGAAGCGGACATCGGCGAAGCCCTCGATGTCGATCGACGTGGTGATGCGGTCGTCCTGCCACGGCCGGGAGAACCACTCGTCGCTGTAGGGCGACTCGAGGCCGAGCTCGAGGTACTTGGCGTGCATCAGCTCGATGCGCTTCTTCGACCAGACCGAGTAGTACACCTTCGACACCTGCCAGTGGTCTCCGGCCTCGGGGTACCAGTCGGGGTCGGCGGCCCGGTCGACAGCGGGATGGGTGATGTCGTGCACCCGGAGGTGGTCGGGGTGCGGGTAGCCGCCCTGCTCGTCGCCATAGGTGACCACGACGTGCGGGCGGGTGCGGCGGATGATGGTGACGAGGCGGCCCACCGCCTCGTCGAGCGGGGCGCTGGCGAAGCTCTCGGGGTGGGCGTTGGCCTCGCTGTCGGGCATGCCCGAGTCGCGGTAGCCGAGCATCTCCACCTCGTCGTAGCCGATGATGGCCGCCGCCTTGTCGAGCTCGGCCCGTCGGACGGCCGCGATGTCGGCCTTCACCTCGGGCAGGTCCATGGCCGGGTTGTGGATGTCACCCTCCTCCCCGCCGGTGCAGCACACGAGCACGGTGCGCACCCCTTCGGCGCGGTACTTGGCCACGGTGCCCGCACCCTTCGACGCCTCGTCGTCGGGGTGCGCGTGGACAGCCAGCAGGCAGAGCGGATCAGACGCCATCCGCTGAGGATACCGACCCCCGCCGCCTCGCCCTCGGCCCTGTGCCCGGCTACCGGTCGTCGGCGAGCAGCGCCGCGGCGGCGTCTGCCGAGAGGAGACCGGTGGCGGGCAGGCGCCGGACGAGCTCGCGCCACCGGTCGCCGTCCGGCCGTGCGAACACCGGCGCCGCCGCCGCCCGGGCCTCGACGACCTGGTCCAACCCCGCCAGCACCACGGCCTGCCAGAAGGGGAACTCGACCACGTCGGGCTGGCTGGCGACCGACTGCGCGTAGATGGCGAGCGCGTCGTCGAGATCGCCGCGAGCCAGGGCGTCTTCGGCCTCGTCGTTGCTGCGGTAGGCGCGCCCGAGGCCCACCAGGCGGCGCAGCTCGAGGAGCGGCTCCGGGTGGTCCTCCACCCGGAGGTCGACCACGCGATCGTGCCCGGGTCGCGTCGAGGTGGCGTGGACCACGAGGATGGCGGCCGACTGCTGACCCCGGATGTCCCCGCCGGCCGCCTGGGCGGCGTCGAGCGCGGCCAGCAACCTCGCCGTCAGCTCGTCACCCTGACCGGTCGCGAAGGCCGCCGCCATCGCCTCTGGCACCCCCGGCCGGTCCATCATGTTCGCCTGCACGGTGAACCCGTCGCCGGTGACGTGACCGGCATGGGCGATGCAGGAGCTCCCCGTGTGGACCGCCGCCCGGCCCTGCGCGTCGACCATCCCGACCTGGCGCGTCTCGGCCTGGGCATCGGCCGCCAGCACCGCTCGCAGCGCCTCCTCGGCGCTGCGACCCGACCGCATCGCCGTGAGGCCATCGGGCCCGTGGGCCACCTCAGCCGTGGCCTGGGTTGCCACGGCTCCCACGTCCGCCTCCGCCCAGGGCACCACGCCACCCACGGAGAAGAAGTGCGACTGGACGGCCACGCCGAGCTGGCCGGTCTGCGGGCAGCGGGCCACGATCGAGTACGTCATGCCGTCCAGCGTGCCACCCACACCGCGGCGGCGCAGCGTTCAGACGCGGGCGTCGCGCATCGGCGCCAGCGTGTGCTCGCCGGTGTCCTCGTCCTCCGTGAGGAGCCACCCGCAGCGCTGGGCGAGGATCGGGTGCCCCTCGTCGGGGCCCGAGGCGATGAGCTCGTCGCCGACCTCGAGGCGGACGTGGCCGCGCGGCCGGTAGAGGTAGCGGCCACCCCGCAGCACCGCCAGCACGTGGTAGCCGGGCTCGATGTCGAGCTGCAGCTCGGACAACGAGGACCCGGCCGCCTCGGAGCCCTCCGCCACCGGCACGCGCACCACCACCTCATCGGAGTCCCCGAGGGCGATGGACAGGATCGGGTGGAGCTCCTCCTTCTCCTCGATGAGCCACACCATCTGCTGGGCAGCATCGCCGAGGTCCTCGGCCGCCTGCGAGAGGTGGAGGAGTCCCCGGAGCGGCGCCGGGTCGATCCGGTCGTTGCTGGCCCGCAGCACCCAGAGCTCGAGGCGGTCCTTCATCTCGTCGAGCCGATCCTCGAGCTGGCGCACCTCCGCGGCCAGGCCCTGATCGCGCAGCACGAGGGCCGAGTAGGCGAGACCCACCGCCACCTCGGAGATGTTCTTCATCTCGACGAGCACGTCGACGGCGCGGTCGAGGTCGGAGAGGGTGCCGTCCTCTGGAGGGGCCGGAGGCTCCCAGTAGGGCGCCGCCGCCAGCTCCCGAAGGCGCGGGATCCCGGCCGGGGACCCGCGCAGGAAGATCACGTCACCGGGCAGGCAGATCGCCTCGCCGTCGACATCCGTGATCCATTGGCGGTCGCGCCGGATGGCCATCACGCGCATGCCTGTCTGCACCGGCAGCTCGAGCGCCGCCAAGGGCCGCCGGGCGAGGTGGCTGCCCTCGCGGATCCGCACCCGGTGCGACACCTCCTCCGCGTTCGACAGGTCCGCCACCAGCTCGCGCGGGATGCCCAGGCGATGGGTGACGATCCGGGCGATGTCGACAGCCGCGTTGCCGATCCGCTCGATGGAGGAGATGACCTGCAGCACCGAGGCCATCGCCTCGGCCTCCTTAGGATGGCGAGCCGCGAGCACCGACACGGCCCGCATGTCGTGCACGAGGTCGGACATCTGGTCCTCGAGCCCGTCGATCTCCTCGGCCATGTCGGGATCGCCGAAGTACACGGCGGCGTAGGCCAGGTCGACCATCAGCTCCGAGAGATCCTTGGCTTCGGAGAGCATGGCCCTGAGGTTGCGAGGTTTGGCATCCATCGGGTTCCGCGGAAGGATACGACGCCTGGACCCCGATGGCGCCAGAAGGTCTCGAGCGTGGTCCACACTGGGCCGGTGCGCCACCACCCCCTCGTCGCCCTGGCCGCCGCCGGCCTGCTGGCCACGGTGCCGATGGCCTGCTCGGAATCCGACGGGCGCACCCTCCCGGCCCCCGATCCGGCCCAGACCACCACCACCCCGAGCGCCCCGGTGATCCAGTCCTCAGCCGACAGCGTCGCGCTCTTCACGCTGGAGAGCACGGCGTTCGTCGACGGCGGCGCCATCCCCGACCAGCTCACCTGCCGCGGAGCCGGGTTGTCGCCGCCGCTGTCGTGGACCAGCCCACCGGCCGACGCCGTCGCCCTCGCCATCGTGGCCCGCGACAAGGACGCCGGCGGTCTCGTGCACTGGGTCGTCACAGGCATCGACCCGGCGGTGCAGGGCATCGGTGAGGGTGGCGTCCCAGAGGAGGCTGTCGAGGGCCCAAACGGATCGGGAACCCTCGGGTGGCTGGGCCCGTGCCCACCGTCAGGCAGCGGCACCCACACCTACGAGATCGCGCTGCTCGCCCTCCCCGCCGTCGTGGTCGTCCCCGCAGGGTCCACCGCGGAGGACACCGCTGCACTCCTGGAGGTCTCAGCCAGTGAGCGGGCTGTGCTCACGGGCACCGTCACCGCGAGCAGAGCTCCGTAGGGTGGGGGCCGTGATGCTGGAGGCTCCGTAGCGTGCTGGTGGTGTCGGTGGTGGGCGGGGTCGCCCTGCTGCTGGTGCTGTCGGTCGCCATCTCGTTCAACCGGTTCGTGTCGCAGCGACAGCTCATCGCGAACGCGTGGGCCAACGTCGACACGGAGCTGCGGCGGCGCTACGACCTCATCCCGAACCTGGTGCGGACGGTGGAGGGTTACGCCACCCACGAGCGGGAGGTGCTCCGATCGGTCGTGGAGGCCCGCCAGATCGCCGCGGGTCGCGACGGCGACGTGCGCGACCAGGTCGGCCCCGAACGAGCGCTCGTCCAATCGCTCAAGTCCTTGCTCGCCGTGGCCGAGTCCTATCCCGACCTCAAGGCAGACGCCCACTTCCTCGAGCTTCAACGGGAGCTGGTCATCACCGAAGATCGCATCCAAGCCGCCCGGCGCCTGTTCAATGCCAACGTGCGGGACTTCAACCGGCGCGTGGAGTCGGTGCCGTCCAACCTCGTGGCGACCGTCGGCGGGTTCCAGCGTCACGACTACTTCGAGCTCGACCCCGCGATCCGGGACGTCGGCCCTCCGCCCGTCGCGAGCGGGCGGCCGTAGGTGCACCCGAGCGAACGGGTGCGGATCGTCACGGAGACGGCCCGGGCCGTGCTGGAGCACCGCCTCGACGCAGCCAGCGGAGCGCAGACGCTCGCCATCCAGCAGGGTCAGATCGGCGGTCGCCTGCGCAGCGACCGCATCGACGTGACCCAAGCCGAGGCCGATGCGGTAGCCCTCACCCTGCGTCGGCTGGCAGAACAGGTGTCCGACCTCGCCAGCGCCCGGCCCGAGCCCGACGCGGTCGAGATGGCGCGGATCCTCGGCGAGCTCGCCCAGACCCTTCGATAGCTAGCCCCGATCAGACGCGTCGTCGCTCGGGACCTCGCCGACCTCGATGATCTCGTCGGCGTCGACCACGTCCACCCCGAGCTTGTCCATCGAGGCCTTCTCGGCGGGCACCTCGTCCACGTCGATGACGTCGCCGCTGGCACCGTCGGACGCGGCGGCCGACGCCGCCAGGACCTCGGCCTTGCGCACCTGGAAGGCGGCGACCGCGAGGCTGATCACCGCCGGCAGGAACACGAGCATCAGCTGCGCGACCAGCAGCGACCCGAACAGCGTGACGTACATGGTGCGGTTCACCAGCTTGGCCGACGCGCGCCGGGACACGGCTCGGAAGCCGAGACCCGTGCCGAGCACGGGCAGCAGCACGGCGGCCGAGATCGGCCAGAAGGCCCGCCCGTAGGGCTGGCTGCCGCCCGGCGACCAGTCGTCGACCTCGGCGACGATCTCCGCGGGCGTGGCCTCAGGATTGGCCTGCACTGCCTCTGATGCGCTGAGCGCCCATTCGGCCACCCGGGCTTCGGGGGTGGTGATCACATCGCCGCTGCGGTCGACCGGCACCCTGAACAGGAACAGACCCACGATCGCGGCGGCCACCGCCGCCAACACTGCGGACAGGGCGGCCCGGTGCCCGACCGGCGGGTTCCCCGCCGTCGAGCCGGCTCGTGCTCCCCCACTGGGGCGAGCAGCTCGACCGGTGGGCCGCGCGCCCCGCAGGCGGGAGAGCACCGACCCGCCCGCCGAGCCCGATGACGGTGCTGTCCGGCTCGTGCTCCCCA
>DAIQBC010000025.1:0-14122 GCA_036781345.1 Acidimicrobiales bacterium
ACGGCGTGGATGTCGCGCTCGCGCAGGATGATGTAGTCGTCGCCTCGCACCTCGACCTCGTAGCGGTCCTCAGGGCTGAAGAGCACGTGGTCGCCGGCCTCCATCGTGCGGACGTTGGGACCGGCGGCCACGACCTCGGCCCAGACGAGCCGCTTCTTCATCTCCGCCGTGGCCGGGATGAGGATGCCTCCCGAGCTCTGGCGCTCACCCTCTGCAGTCAGCTTCACGAGGATGCGGTCGTTCAGCATCTTGATCGGGAGCTTCTCGCTCTTGTCGGCCGTCATCGCGCCCACGATAGGGCGGGCGCCGGGCCAGACCGCCGCGTCGGCTCAGCTCAGCGCCGACCCTTGACGGCGGTCGACCTCCGGCGCGAGAGATCCAGCAGGCCGATCCCGAGCAGCAGGACCACAACCCCGCCGATCGCCATGGGCTCTGCGCTCGAACCGGTCCTCGGCAACGTGGCCTCCACATCGATGACCACGCGGTCCGGCTCGGTGAGCGCGTTGACCCGGAACCCTCCAGGCTGGGCGAGACCCAGCCCGAAGGACACCACGCCTTCGAAGTCTCCGGCACCGACGACCTCCCGGAGCTGCGGGAAGCCCGGAGTCTGGCGACCCTGTGGAGCTGGCGGAGCTCCGACCTGACCGCTGGCGACGACGGAGAAGGCCACCTGGATGAACGCTGACCCGGCCAGTGCCACGGGCTCACCGGATCCGTCCTGCGTGACCTGATCGACGAGGTTCACCGTGTAGCCCGGCACGTGCTTGTCGAACTCGAACACGACCTGATCGAACCCGTCGAAGTTACCGAGCGTGACGGAGAGCAGCTGCGGGAGGCCGTCGGGCGCCACGTTCGTGTCGGGCGCGGTCACCGGCGAGGTCGAGAAGGTGTCATCGGCCCCGACCGGCGCGGCCTGCAAGCAGGCGACGAGCAACGCGAGGCACACGATGCGAACCAGCGGATGAGCCATCTCACGGCCTGCCTTCCAAGGTGAGCTCTCCGGGCCGCGAGGAGCTCGTGTGTCACCTACCCATGACCCTACGCCTGCACGGCCGCGCTGTCCCGGGTCGCCGGGAGACCGCTGCCCCAGGTGCCGACCGCTGGGTATGCCCACCCGTTCTCGGGCCGCTTCCGCACCGGTGCGCGAACCGCCCGAGATCGCACTTGGCGAGGCTCGCCTTGTCGCTCGGCGTGATTCTGCTGCGGTTGCCCCCGTGTCGTGTGACGAAGGCACCCGGGATAGGTTCCGCACCCGTGGGCCACGACCTCCACCTCCCGACCGATGGCCGACCGAGCGCCGCCGCGGTGGTCCTCCACCCCCACCCAGCCATGGGGGGCGACCGCAACCACCCACTCGTGACGGCCGTCGCCGCGGCGCTGGCGGCCGCAGGCGTGGCGGCGCTGCGCATCGACCTCACCGACCCCGACATCCCGGCGTCGGCGCTCGCGCTCGAGGCGGCTGCCGACGATGTGCGCGCGGAGGTCGGCGTCGACCGCCTCTTCCTCGTGGGCTACTCGTGGGGTTCGCTGGTGACGGCGTGGGTCGCCCCGGCCGGACTCGTCGCTCGCGTGCTCGTGGCCCCCCCGGTGTCGGCGTTCGATCTGGCGGCGAGCCCAGCCGCGGGTGACGGCCTTCCGGCCTTGCTGCTCGTCCCCGCGCACGACCAGTACGGCTCGCCGGACGCCGTCAGCGCCGCGCTCGAGGGGTGGCCGACGGCCTCGCTCGAGGTCATCGAGGGCTGCGATCACTTCTTGGCCGGCGCTATCGCCACCGTCGCCCAGCGGTCGGTGGGGTGGCTCGCGCACACGGGCTGACCCATCGCCGGTGGAGGACGTCGCGTCGCGGCAGGCGGGATCGTGGGGGCGCTGGCAGACGGAGACCTCCGGTTCGGGGGTTGCGCTGCGAACGTGTGTTCGATATACTGCGACCCTTCCCCTTCGGGAGCGAGAGCTCCCCCACGGTCGAGCAACGCGCCCCGAAGGGAGAACGGCGATGGCGGTCAACGGCTACGACGACTGCTCGCCGATGGCCCGCTCCCACGCGGTCGAGCAGCTCGCGGCGCTCACCAACGCCACCACGGCCGAGATGCTCGGGCTGGTCGTCGCCATGGACCGCGCCGACGACCACCGAGCCGACGGCGCCCTGGACATGGCCTCCTGGCTGGTCGCCGCGCTCAACGTCTCCGCAGGCACGGCCCGCGACTGGGTGCGCGTCGCCCACGCCCTCGACGGCCTCCCGCACCTTCGCTCCTGCTTCGCGGGCGGCGAGCTGTCCTGGGACCAGATCGCCGCAGCGACGAAGTTCGCCACCCCCGAGGACGACGAGCTGCTGGCGCGCCGGCTGCCGGGCTGCAGCGCCGCCCAGATCGAGGAGCTCGCGAACGAGCGGCGCGCCCGCACTCGGCGCGACGCGCAGGGGTCGCATGACCGGCGCGGGTTCCAGTGGCGCCCGGACCACGAGCGCGACGGCTACCAGTACCGCGGGTTCCTGCCCGCCGCCGAAGCCCAGATCGTGAACGCCGCCCTCGAGCGTCAGGCCAGTCTGATCGGCCCCGACGCCCAGACTGGCGTGTGGGCCCCGTTTCACCAGCGCTGTGCCGACGGGCTGGTGGAGATGAGCCGGCAGCAGCACACGGTCGACCCCGGCCCCGACCCCGCCCTGGTCGTCGTGCACGTCGACGCCGACGTCCTCGACGCGATCGTCGCGGGCAACGGCAGCCTCGACGGGATCCAGGTCCCCCTCGACACCGTGCACCGTCTCCTATGCGACTCCCCCATCGAGTTCAACATCGACGGCCCCGACGGCACCTGCATCGGCATCGGCCGCAAGGACCGCACTCCCCCACGCTGGCTCCGCCGGCGCATCCACCGCCGAGACCGCCACCACTGCCGCTTCCCCGGCTGCGGCCGGAAGATCCGCCAGATCCACCACATCCAGCACTGGGAGCGCGACCACGGCTCGACCGACACCTGGAACCTCGCGGGGCTCTGCTGGGCGCACCACCACCTCGTCCACGAGGGCGGCTGGACGATCAAGGGCAACGCCGATCAGGAGCTGACCTTCTCCAGCGCCCAGGGCCGCTCGCTCACCAGTCGACCACCCCCACTCCTCCCGGAGACCCACCGACGCATCCAGGGTGCCACCGGTCTCCACCTCGGGGACCCAGACGACGCTGCCTGATCCCCCGCGCCCCGCAGGTGGGGGTTCACGTGGGTCCGGCTGTTGCGACCCCCACTCGCTGACCTAGCGTGGTTCGACGCGGTTCGGGTGGCGCCCCCATCGTTGGCTCAGACGCCCACCCGTGAGTGTCAAGGCTTCCGGGCCAGGCTCGATCGTGGTGGGTTCGATCTACGGCGGTGCCCTGTCGCTCGGTCACCGGCAGAACGGTGAGCAACCTGTTCGTCGGGACGGCCGCCGAGTCGACCACTCCGACCTGCCTGCCGAAAGGGGCCTTCCCGCCATCACGTCGAGGACCCCGTCGACCATCGGCGAGCTGTGGATGATCGGCTACCTGCTGTGGCGGGGCACTGCCGGACACCTGTCGCTCGTGCCCCGTACCGCGGCGCTCAGCGCCCGAGCCGCCGGCTGACACGTTCGTCAGCGCGCGATCGCTCGCCGGTGGGTGCGCCCCTCGACCCGGTGCGTGCCCGTCTACCCCGGCCGTCCGGCCATCGTGCTCTGAGGCAAGGGCACGCCCGACGTGATGGTGTCGTTCGCCTCTACCGCCGTAGGTCTTCTCGCGCCGAGGATGGATTCGACGAACAGAGAGGAGCGCGCCATGGAATGGGATCTTGGGCTCTGGGGGGTTGCCTACCTGCTCGCGATGTCGCTCGCTTTTGGCCTCGTAGCTCATCTCGTCGCCGGTCGGGTGACGACGAAGTGGCTCGGGCTGATCGCGACCGCCGGGTTCTTTGGTCTTGGCTTGGTCATCAGCGAGTTGTTCTTCGGCTCGGCTACCAGGGAGGACCTGCAGCCGAACATCGACGGTTTGTCTCGCGACGAAGTGCTGCTGGGCCTCCTTCCGGGCATCGTCGCTGTGCTACTCGCCCGGCGGTGGGGACTGCGCCAGCAGGGCCAGGGCCGGCCACCGAGCACGCCGAAGCTTGCCTGACCACGCCTCGGGCCAGGTCGCCGATCAGACCCGGCGATCTGGGAGCGATCCTGGCTTCTCGCCAGCCGCCCCGAGTCGGCGATCGGAGCGCTCCGCTCATCGAAGCGGACGACCGCTCGACTCGGTGGACGGTCGCGCCTACGGGTAAGCACCGAGTGCCCGATTTGGAGCGAGTCCACTGCCACAGCCGGGGCACTGATTACCAAGCCGGCCTACTCGCCACGGCGGAGCGTGGGCTGCCGGAGTACCGCAGTCGCCAGGTGGGATCGAGCGAGATGGGTGAAGAAGGTCCTCCGACGCCCATCCGGTGAGATCCCAGCGTGTCTGTGGGCTCATGTGCGCCAGCCGGACGCATTCCTGCACCGACGTCGTCGGGAGCTCAGGCGGGGCGGACCGCGATGCCGGCCTCCGTCATGGCCTGCTTGGCCGCCGCGATGGTGTGTTCGCCGAAGTGGAAGATCGACGCGGCCAGTACGGCGTCGGCCTTGCCCTCGGTGACACCCTCGACCAGGTGCTGGAGGGTGCCGACGCCACCCGACGCGATAACCGGGATGCCCACGGCGGCGGCGATCGCCGCGGTGAGCTCGGTGTCGAAGCCCTCCTTGGTGCCGTCACGGTCCATCGAGGTGAGGAGGATCTCCCCCGCCCCCAGGGCCTCGGCCCGCTGCGCCCACTCGATGGCGTCGAGGCCGGTCGGGGTGCGGCCGCCGTGGGTGAACACCTCGGCCGAGCCGTCGGCCCGGCGCCGGGCGTCGATGGCCACCACACAGCACTGGGCGCCGAACTCGGCTGCGATCTCCCCGATGAGCTCAGGTCGCTCCACGGCGGAGGTGTTGACCGAGACCTTGTCGGCACCGGCGCGCAAGAGGCGGCGGGCGTCCTCGACGCTGCGGATCCCGCCCCCGATCGTGAAGGGAATGAACACCTGCTCGGCGACATGAGTGGCCATCTCGACCGTCGTGTCACGAGCGTCGGACGACGCGGTGATATCGAGGAAGACGAGCTCGTCGGCTCCTTCGGCGTCATAGCGGGCCGCCAGCTCGACCGGGTCACCGGCATCCACGAGGTCGACGAAGTTCACACCCTTCACGACGCGGCCGGCCTCGACGTCGAGGCACGGGATGATGCGAGCGGTCCTCACGGTCCGGCCGCCTGAAGGGCCGCTACCGCCTCGGCCACATCGACGCGGCCCTCGTAGATCGCGGTGCCGACGATGGCGCCGGCCAGGCGGCGGCCGTGCACCTCGACGTCGGCCAGGGCCAGCAGGTCCGCCAGCGCGCCGACCCCGCCCGAGGCGATCACCTCGAGCTCGGTCGCGCCCAGCACCTCGGCGAGCCCAGCGGTGTCGGGGCCGCCCATGAGGCCCTCGACGTCGATCTGCGTGACGACGACGGCCTCCGCTCCCGCATCGGCGAGGCGGCGCAGCGCGTCGGGCCACTCCACCCCGGAGCCCTCGGCCCACCCCCGCACGGCCACCTCGCGGCCCCGCACGTCGAGGCCGAGAGCCACTCGATGGCGACGGGCGACCGCGGCCACCAGCTCCGGGTCCTCGAGGGCGGCGGTGCCCATCACGACCCGGGCCACACCGGCCTCTGCCAGCGCGTGCGCGGCCTCCACGCTGCGGATGCCACCCCCGGCCTGCACCGGCACGTCGACCGCGGCCGCGATGGCGGCGATGAGGCGGCGGTTCACCGGCGCGCCGCCGCGAGCGGCGTCGAGGTCGACCGTGTGGATCCAGCGGGCGCCGGCGGCCACGAAGGCCTGCGCCAGCGCGACCGGGTCGTCGCCGTGGACGCGCTCACGGTCGAAGTCGCCCTGCGTCAGCTGCACCACCTTGCCGCCTCGCAGGTCGATAGCGGGATAGAGATCCATCAGGCAGGCACAGAGGCAGCGGCGCGCTCGACGAACGCCTGAAGCACCGCGAGGCCGGTGTGACTCGACTTCTCGGGGTGGAACTGCGTGGCCCACACGGAGCCCTGCTCCACGGCGGCGACCACCGGGCCGCCGTAGTCACACGTGGCGGTGACGATGGCATCGTCGGTGTCAGCGGCGTACGAGTGCACGAAGTAGGCCCAGGCCGGGGCGGGCGCGAGCCGGAGCAGCTCCGGGTCGCCCCGGCGCTCGAGAACGTTCCACTGCATCTGGGGGCGCTTCACGTCCCCCGGCAGGAGCCGCACGGTGCCTGGGAGGAGGCCGAGGCCAGTCGAGCCGGGGCTCTCCTCGGAGGCCTCGAAGAGCATCTGCATGCCGATGCAGATCCCGAGGAAGGGCCGACGCTGCTCCACCACCTCGTGAGCCAGCCCGTCGAGTCCGGTGTGGCGGAGCGCCTCCATGCACCGCCCGAAGGCGCCCACGCCCGGGAGCACCACGCCGTCGGCGTCGCGGATCAGGCCGGGGTCGGCCGTGAGCCGCGCATCGGCCCCGAGGTGCTGGAGCGCCTTCTGGGCCGAGCGCAGGTTGCCGATCTCGTAGTCGAGCACCGCGATCAGCGTCACTGGAGATGGCCCTCGGTGCGCAGGCCGATCCGGCTCCGCCGAGTCGGCCGTAGCCCTACCAGCTCGGCGGCGAAGCTCCGCTTCGGCGTCGACATCAGATGGTGCCCTTGGTGGACGGGATGCCGCCGCCCTCGATGCGTACCGCGTCACGCAGGCAGCGGGCCACGCCCTTGAAGGTGGCCTCGACGATGTGATGGGTGTTGCGGCCCTCCCGGAGGCGCACGTGCAGCGTGATGCCCGCCGCGGTGGCGAACGACTGCCAGAAGTGCTCGGCCATCTCCGGGTTGAACGGCGGGTCACCCAAGGGCAGCACCTCGCCGAAGGGCACGTCGTAGGCCACGAAGGGCCGGCCGGAGAGGTCGAGAGCCACCTCCACCAGCGCCTCGTCGAGCGGGTAGAGGCCGCTGGCGAACCGCCGGATCCCGGCCTTGTCGCCCAGCGCCTCGCGGAACGCCTCGCCGACGGTGATGCCGACGTCCTCCACCGTGTGATGGCCGTCGACGTGGAGATCGCCGCGGGCCTGCACCTCGAGGTCGAAGCCGCCGTGGCGGCCGAGCTGGTCGAGCATGTGATCGAAGAACGGCAGACCCGTGGCGGCGGTCACCTCGCCCGTGGGGCCATCGAGGTCGAGCCGCACCGAGATGCTCGTCTCCTTGGTTGTGCGCTGCTTGCGGGCCGATCTCGTCATGCGAGCGCTTCCTCAAGGGCGGCGAGGAACGCGTCGTCCTCGGCCGGGGTGCCGATGGTGACACGCAGGCACCCGTCGAGGCGAGGCCACGACGAGCAGTCACGCACCAGCACCGAGCGGTCGAGGAGCGCCTGCCACACGGCGACCCCGTCGCGGTCGTGGGGGCGGAACAGCACGAAGTTGGCCGCCGACGGCCACACGGTCACGGGAAGGTCGGCCAGCCGGGCGACGAGGCGCCCCCGCTCCTCGACCAGGCTGGCCACCCTGGCCCGCATGGCGGTGTCGAAGCCGAGGGCGATGCGACCCGCCGCCTGCTTCACGGCGTCGAGGTGGTACGGCAGCACCACCTCGTCGAGCTGGGCGACGAGCGACCGCGGCCCGATCAGGTAGCCGAGGCGAGCGGCCGCCATCGACCACGTCTTGGAGAAGGTGCGGGTGACCACCAGCGGCCCGTCGTCGCGGACGAGCTCGAGCGCCGACCACGGCGCAAACTGGCCGTAGGCCTCGTCGACCACGAGGAGGCCGGGCACCAGAGCGAGCACCGCGCGGATGGTGGCCTCGTCGTCGAGCATCCCGGTGGGGTTGTTCGGTGAGCAGAGGAAGGTGATGGCCGGGCTGGCCTCGGCCAGCACGCGTCGCACCTCGTCCAGATCCAAGGACAGGTCCTCGCTGCGCTCACCCGTGGCCACGGCGGTGCCGGTGATGCGCGCGATGTGGCTGTGCAGCGCGTAGGTGGGCTCGAACACGGCCGCGGTGCGACCGGCGCCGCCGTAGGAAAGGCACAGCGTCTGCAGCACCTCGTTGGAGCCGTTGGCTGCGAAGACCTGTCCGGGGTCCACGCCATGGTGGGTGGCGATGGCCTCCCGCAGTGTCCGGTACGAGCGATCGGGGTAGCGGTGCCAGGCCAGGCGCGCCACCTCCTCCGCCACCGCTTCCGCGAAGCCGGGGGGCGGCGGCTCCGGCGCCTCGTTGGTGTTGAGGCGGACGGCGACGTCGACCTGGGGCGAGTGGTAGCCCGCCATGAGCGCGAGGTCGTCGCGCGGCCGGATGGTCATGTCGGCCTCTGCCGGAGCAGGATCGACTCGGCGTGGGCGTCGAGGCCCTCGTAGGTGGCCAGGGCGATGACGTGCTCCCCCACCTCGGCCAGCCCGGCCCGGTCGAGGGACACGACGTGCACGTGCTTGAGGAAGTCGTCCACCCGCAAGGCTCCCGAGAAGCGGGCCGAGCCGTAGGTGGGCAGCACGTGGTTGGCGCCGGCCAGGTAGTCGCCCACCGACGCCGGTGCGTAGGGCCCGCAGAACACTGCGCCGGCGTGGCGCACGAGGGGCAGCAGCGCCTCGGCGTCCTCGACGAGCAGCTCGAGGTGCTCGGGCGCTATGGCGTTGGCGATGGCGATGGCCTGCTCCGGGCCGTCACAGAGCACGGCGTAGCCGCCTTCGGCGAGGGTGGCCTCGAGGTGCTGGCGCCGGGGCGACCGCGGCACGATCTCCGCCACGGCCGCCGCCACCGCGTCGGCAACCGCCTCGTCCCACGTGACGAGCCAGGCCAAGCCGTCGGGGCCGTGCTCGGCCTGCAGCACCACGTCGATGGCCGCCCAGGCCACCGGCGTGGTGGCATCCGCCACCACAACCACCTCGGAGGGCCCCGCGAAGGCGCTGGGCACGCCCACCAAGCCGGCGGACGCGACCTCGCGCTTGGCCTGGGCCACCCGGACGCTCCCGGGGCCGACGATCACGTCGGCCGGGCGGATCGACTCGGTGCCGTAGGCCAGGGCCCCGATGACGGCAGGCCCACCCACGCGGTACACCTCGTCGACACCGGCGATGGCGGCGGCGGCGAGGATCCCGGGCGACACCCGGCCGTCGGCCTGGGGAGAGGTGACGAGGACCACCTCCGGTACGCCGGCCACCTTGGCGGGCACGGTGGTCATCAGCACGGTGGACACCAGGGGCGCGAGCGCCGAGGGCACGTAGCAGGCGGCCCGGTCGACCGGCCGCTGCAATTCGCGGATGGTGATGCCCCCGTTGCGGTGGACGGCGTCGTCATGGCGCTGGGTGCGGTGGTAGGCGGTGATGTTGGCGTGGGCGGCCTCGAGGGCGGCGCGCACGTCGGGCGCGATCTCCGCGAGCGAGGCCGAGATCTCCGCGGGCGGGACGCGCAGCTCGTCGATCTGGACGTGGTCGAACCGAGCCGTGAGCTCGCGCAGGGCAACGTCGCCACGCGCGCGCACGTCGGCCAAGAGGGCCCGCACCTCCTCGATGGGGGGCTCGACCTGGGCCTGGGGACGGGGCAGGCGACCGAGGACGTCGCCACCCGCTCCCCTGAGGTCGAGTCGCTGCAGCACCCGAGGAGGATACGTGGCCGCCTCGAGCGCCCCCCAACGCGTTGCGGCTGCGCCACACTGGCGACATGTCCCTGGACGCCGCCCACCTGTCGTCGCTGTCCACCGCCCTCGACGAGCTGACGCAGCGGATCACCTCGCTGGCCGACGACTACCACTCATCACCGCGGGAGGATGTGGCCGCCGACCTGTACGAGGTGGAGCGCAGCCTCCAGGCCGCCGCCCGCCGACTGCGGACCCTTCTCGGCAAGCTCTGAGAGCGTCCGCGGCGAGGACGCTCCGAAGAGCGCCCTCGCCTGGGCGAGGTCAGGCGGCGGATCCCGACCCCGCGGGGACCGGGCGATTCGGGCGAGCCCGATCGCACCTGGTCACGAGCAGTCTACCCAACGCGCCACCAACCCCGAGGGTACCCATCGGCGGTCACCCCCCGGTGCCCGCGCTCGGACAGAAGTCGGCGAGCACGCAGTCGCCGCAGCGGGGCTTGCGGGCCACGCACACCGCGCGGCCATGGAGGATCAGCCGCAGGCTGAACCCACCGCGGTGGCGCGCTGGAACCATGGCGTTGAGGGCCAGCTCGGCCTTCACCGGGTCGGTCTCGTCGATCAGGCCCAGGCGTCGGGCCACGCGACCCACGTGCGTATCGACGGGCAGCCCCGGGAGGTCCAGAGCCACGCTGCGCAGCACGTTGGCCGTCTTGCGGCCCACCCCCGGCAGCGTGACGAGGTCTTCCATGCGGCTGGGCACCGTGCCACCGAAGCGCTCAACCACACCGGTGGCCATGCCCAGCAGGCTCTTCGTCTTGTTGTTGTAGAAGCCCGTGGAGCGGATGATCTCCTCCACCTCCGGGGGCCGGGCCGCGGCCAGATCCTCAGGCGTCGGGTACTTGGCGAACAGGCGCGGCGTGACCATGTTCACCCGCTCGTCGGTGCACTGCGCCGACAGGATCGTGGCCGCCAGCAGCTCGTAGGGGTTGCGATGCTGAAGGGCGCAGAGGTCCCGAGCGGTTCCCGGGTACTCGGATGCGAGCCGCTCCAGGGTGCGGCGGGCGCGCCCCGCCGGCGTGCGGGGACGGCGAGGAAGAGGGGCAGGCGCGGGGTGGGGCATCCGGCGGGGAGGGTACACACCGATACCGTGGCCTCGATGCGCCACCTCGAGATCGCCCGCCCGGCGGGCCGGGCCCACCTCGTGCGGGTGCCCAGTGGCTGGTCGGTGGACCTCGATGCCCAGGCCGAGGTGAGCTCGGCGGTGGAGGTACTCGCCGCGGCGCTGGCGGCCGTCGAGGCGCAGGGTGGCGGGTTGGTGCGCCACTGGGTGCGAGCCGGCGATCCCGTGACGCGGACGGCCAGCGAGGCCCTGGGCCTGACGCGCGAGCGGGAGGTGCACCAGCTTCGCCGCTCTCTGCCTGTGGACGCACCCTGGGACCTCGACGTGCGAGCCTTCGTGGTGGGCCAGGACGAGACGGCCTGGCTGGAGGTCAACAACCGGGCGTTCGACTGGCACCCCGAGCAGGGCGGGTGGACGATCGCCGACCTGCAGGCCCGGATGACCGAGCCATGGTTCGATCCGGCGGGCTTCCTGCTCCACGAAGAGCACGGTCGGCTGGTCGGGTTCTGCTGGACCAAGGCGCACCTCGACGAGGACCCGCCGCTCGGCGAGATCTTCGTGATCGCGGTGGACCCTGGCGTGGTCAGGCAGGGGCTGGGTCGACGTCTCACCCTGGCTGGCCTCGACCACCTCCATCGCAACGGGCTCACCGTCGGGATGCTCTACGTCGACGGCACCAACGGGCGCGCCCTGCAGCTCTACGACGAGCTCGGCTTCACCGTGCACCACACTGACACCAGCTACACGATCGTCGTGCCTGCGCCATGATCGGCGCCCGGCGCACCCGGTACGACATCAGCCGTGAGGAGCTGAGCGGCGTGCTCGCCGGCCAGCCTCGCTATCGCGTGGACCAGGTGTGGGAGGGCCTCTACGAGCAGCTGGCCGCCCCGGGCGAGCTGACCGCGCTCCCCAAGGCCCTCCGGGCCACCCTCGACGAGGCGCTCCCGCTGGCCCTCGAGGTGGTGGCCGAGCGCACCAGCGACCGGGGTGAAACGGTGAAGTGGCTCTGGGCCCTGGGCGACGGCACCCGGGTGGAGACGGTACTGATGCACTACGAGGAGCGCTCCACCGTGTGCGTGTCGAGCCAAGCCGGCTGCGCGATGGGATGCGGCTTCTGCGCCACCGGGCAGGCCGGCTTCGACCGCCACCTCACCGCCGGTGAGATCGTCGAGCAGGTCGTGCGGGCGGCGCGCCGGGCGCGCGACGACGGCCGTCGCCTCTCCAACGTCGTGTTCATGGGCATGGGCGAGCCGCTGGCCAACTACGAGCCCAGCTGGGCCGCGGTGGAGCGCATCCACGCGGAGGTCGGTCTGTCCGCTCGCCACATCACTGTGTCGACCGTGGGGGTTGTGCCGGGCATTCGCCGCCTTGCCACCGAGGCGCTCCCGGTGAACCTTGCTGTGTCCCTCCACGCCGCCGACGACGAGCTGCGCGACCAGCTCGTGCCGATCAACCGCCGCTACCCGCTGAGCACCCTCATGGACGCCTGCGCCGGCTACCTCCAGGCCAAGGGCCGCCGACTGTCGTTCGAGTGGGCGCTCATCGACGGGGTGAACGATCGGGATCGGGACGCTCGGCTCCTGGTCGAGCGGTCCCGCAGCCTGCCGCTGCCCGCCCATGTCAACCTCATCCCACTCAACCCCACACCGGGCTACGCCGTGCGGGGATCGTCACCGCGCCGCGTGCGCGACTTCCGCGACCTGCTGCGCGAGGGCGGCGTGAACGCCACCATCCGCCGCACGCGCGGCACGGACATCGACGCCGCGTGCGGCCAGCTCCGCGCCACCCATGAGGCGGTCTCTGCTTCGGCCGTGGTGGAGCTCCACCCTCGGGGGTGACGCTCAGCGGACGAGCACGGTGACGCGATCGCGAGTCCGGATGGCGTGCCTGAGCGTCTCGGAGCGGTCGACGACGGCCTCGCGCCACACCACGCACTGATCAAGGGCGCCCTCCACCTCGGCCCCGTCTTCCACGACGCTGACCCCACCGCTCGCCAGCAGGTTGGCGGCCAGGTACTGCCGCGGGGTGCCGCAGTCGACGAACGGTCCGTCGTGGCGCACGACCTCCAGTCGACCAGCCGCCTGCGCCGCGCGCCACGACACCTCGTAGAGGCCAGACGGCTCGGGCCGGAGGGCAGCCACGTCGGCCCACGGCATGAGCGCCCCCGCCAGGCTGCTCGTCGGGCGAAGCACGTCGTCCCCGGCCACCAGCAGCCGGATGCGCTGGCCGTCCCAACCGTCGACGAAGGAGGCCAGCGACCCCGCGCACCAGGCATCGGCGTTGACGACCAGCGTGCTGCGGCCGTTGATCCAGGGCCGAAGCTGGCCCAGAGCGCCAGCGGTGCCGAGGGGTCGCTCCTCCTCGACCGATCGGTGGACGTCGGGAGACAGGTGCGCGTCCAGGGCCCGCCCACCGTGGTGCAGGTTCACCGCGACCTCGTCCACCGCGGGGCGCACCCGCTCGAGGGCCAGGTCGACCAGCGGTGTGTTGCCGACCGGGCACAGCGCCTTGGGCCGCAGACGGGTGAGCGGCTGCAGCCGGGTGCCCGGCCCGGCGGCGAGCACGATCCCCACGACGTCGGTCACTCCCGCATCCTCGCACCACAGGTGGTGGGCGCCGGCGTACCTCGGGCATGATCAGGCCCATGACCACCACCGTGAACGGGATCGCCGGGCTCAAGGAGCTCGTGGGGCAGCACCTCGGCTACAGCGACTACATGGAGATCACCCAGGAGCGGGTGAACCTCTTCGCCGACGCTACGGGGGACCACCAATGGATCCATGTCGACGTGGAGCGAGCCATCGCCGAGAGCCCCTTCGGTGGCCCCATCGCCCACGGCTATCTCACCTTGTCGCTCGGCCCCGTCCTCGTCCCCCAGGTGGTGCGGGTCGACGGGATCAAGATGGGCGTCAACTACGGCTGTGAGAAGGTTCGATTCCCGTCGCCGGTGCCCGTGGGCGCCAACCTGCGCGTCGGGGTCGAGCTGGTCGAGGTCACCGACATCCCCGGTGGCGCCCAGGTGCAGATGCGCTTCACCTTCGAGTGCGAGGGCGCGCCGAAGCCGAGCTGCGTGAGCGAGAACCTGTTCCGCTACTACGAGTGAGACCGGGTCAGCGCAGGGCGGGCGCGACCTTCTCCGCGAAGAGGCGGACCGTCTCCGTCTCGGGGTAGTCGCTGCACCACGGGTAGAAGCCGGTGCAACCGAGGTCGACGTAGGCCTGGATCTTCGCGGCCACCTGCTCTGGGGTGCCGACGAGGTTGCCCTCCGTCCACGACTCCACCGGCTCGCCCCAGAACGACTTGCTGCCCGCCGCCGCCACCTCGACCTCGGTCTCCCGGATGAAGATCTCCGGTGACCAGGTCTTCTGGATCTCGTCGTAGT
>DAIQBC010000026.1:0-14110 GCA_036781345.1 Acidimicrobiales bacterium
CGATCAGGTGGAAGTCCTCCAGCACCAGCACCTTGCGGCTGCCCTCCGCCGGTGAGCGAGCGGCCTGCCGCACCACCTGCCGGGCCGTGTCGGCGTCGATGCGGCCCTGTGCGGTGGTGGCCTCCACGATGTGCAGGTCGGGGTGGGTCTCGGCGAGGGCCAGGCGCACATGGCGCTCGGCGTCTTCGCCCTCGGACCCGGCTGAGAGCAACAGCGCCGCGAAGGCCCGAGCCGCAGCCCGCTTTCCGGACCCTGCCGGCCCGACCAACAGATAGGCGTGGACGGGATGCTCGACCGCGGCGCTCAGATGGGCGATCGCCTGCTCCTGCCCCACCACATCACGCCAGACCTCGGCGGCGGCGGCGGTGGTCATCCAGGCATCTTCGCGCGGGGCGGCCTCAGACGAGATCGGGGAAGCGGATGCTCACGATCTCCCACACCGCGGCGGCCACCTCGTCGGCGGAGCGGGTGCCATCGATGATCGCCCAGCGATCGGTGTCGGCCATGGCCTGCATGAGGAAGCCGTCGTGGACCCGCGCATGGAAGGCGTCCCCCGCTGACTCCATGCGGTCCTTCGCCCTCCTCAACCGGTGCTCCGCGACGCGAGGCGAGACCTCGAGGAGCACGATGAGATCGGGCCAGAGCCCATCGGTGGCCCAGCGCGAGAGCTGCTCGATCTCGACCGCAGGGAGCTGGCGCCCATAGCCCTGGTAGGCGATCGACGACCCGGCGAAACGGTCAGTGATCACGGTGCGGCCGGCCTCGAGGGCGGGCCGCATCACCTCGACGACGTGCTGGGCTCGATCGGCCGCCATCAGCAGCGCTTCGGCCCGGTCGGTGATGTGGAGCTCGGGCGCGTCGAGCAGGAGGCGACGCACTTCGGCACCCAGCGGCGAGTCCCCCGGCTCGAAGGTGAACAGCGCCCGGCCCCCGAGGCGGTCGGCCAGGCGGCGGGCCTGGGTGGACTTGCCGCTCCCCTCCCCGCCTTCGAAGGCGATGAGGTACCCGGTCACGGTTCCTCCCCAGACGCGGGATCGCTCTGGGGGACGGCGTCAGCAAGCGGCCCGGGGCGCAGATGGCTGCGCTTGACCTCCGCGAAGGGACCGGTGAGCCCGGACACGATCTCGGCTCCCTCGTGGAGCAGGCGCTCATCGAAGGCCGTGGGCGGATGCATGGTGGCGGTCGATCCCGCCCGCAGGGACATGGCGGCCAGCACGCCGGCTCCCATGATGATGAGGCCGGCCAACCACAGCGTGAGACGCACGCCCGGCACGGCGATGCCGAGGCCGGCGACGGAGATGCGGCCGTCGACGAGCGTCTGGCTGAGCCGTTCGAGCAGGTCGGCGAGGAAGGGGCCGACCGCGAACGCGATCAGCACGCAGAAGCGCACCAACGTGTAGAGGGCGGAGAAGATCCGGCCTCGCAGCTCGTCGTCCACGCTCTCGTGGAGGAGCGTGAACCCAAGCACGTACACGGAGCCCGCGCACACCCCGAGGATGGACACGAAGAGGGCCGCGAACTCGAGCGCCGACATGGATGCGGCCACGATGAGCGAGGCGCCCGCCACGAACACCGACGCCGCGAACACCTGGGCCTTGGGGATGTGGCGCTGGAAGACCGAGAGCAGGACCACCCCCACGGCCACGCCTGTCCCGAGAGCGAAGATGAAGAGGCCGAAGCCCGCAGTGCCGGCGTTCAAGACCTGATCCGAGAACACCGGGCCCAGAGGGACGAGCATCCCGCCGCCGATCAGACCGGTGGCGAGGCCCACGTTCACCGCGCGCACCACCGGGTTGATGAAGATGAACGACCAGCCCTCCTTGAGCTCGTGGAACGCCTGGCCGAAGTCGAGGCGACGCCCCTCGGTGCGGCGTCGCTCGTTCTTCGGCAGCGTGAGGCGGGAGATCATCAAGGCAGAGAGCACGAAGGTGGCGGCGTCCACGTAGAACGCCACCCCCTCCTTGTTGGTGCGGAGCACGTCGAGGGCATCGATCCGGCCGATGACGTCGCTGACCCCGGCCAGCAGCGAGAACAGACCGGCCGCGATCGGCATGGTGCCGTAGGCCGCGACCAGCGACAGCGAGTTGGCCGTGGTCAGGCGGTCGGGAGGGACGATGTTGGGGACCGACGCCTCCTTTGCCGGCGTCCACAGCAGGGTGAAGCACTCCAGCACGAGGGAGGCGACGACCAGCCCCACCACGGTGTCGACGAAGGGCAACGTCAGGAGCACCGCTGCCCGCCCCAGGTCGCACGTGACCATCACCCGCTTGCGGTCGAAGCGGTCGGCGATCACCCCCGAGGCCGCCCCGAGGAAGAAGCCCGGGACGATGCGCGCCGACATCACCACGCCGATGGCGGCCGCTGGCGATCCCTGAGCGATGCGCGCGGCCAGTGCCGCGATGGCAAGGAACCCCAGCCAGTCGCCCGTGGACGAGGCCACCTGGGTGAGCCAGAGGTGGAAGAACTGGGACGAGCCGAACATCCGCACGTGGAAGCCGGGCTTGTCGCCGCGTCCCACCGCCGGCGTCGATTCGGTGGGTGCGTCGTGCAGACCGTGATCGAGCCCGGGCCGCGGCACCTGGCCCTGTTCTGCCATTCGGTCCACGTTAGGGGTCATGGGCCGGGCGTTCCGCGATCAGGCCTCGGCGGGCGGAGCCGCCTTCTTGGCAGCCCTCGGCGCTGGGGCCTTCTTCACGCTCTTCTTGGCCGACGCCTTCTTGGCCGGCGCCTTCTTGGCCGGCGCCTTCTTGGCGCCCTTCCGGACCCTGGTGGTGGGGCCCGCCTCCCGCCGGATCTGGAGGAGCTCGGCCGCTCGCTCGATGGTGACGTTCTCGACCGTGTCGCCCTTGCGGAGGCTCGCATTGGTGTCGCCGTCGGTGACGTACGGGCCGAAGCGACCGTCCTTCACCACCACTGGCTTCAAGGACACGGGATCGTTGCCAAGCTCCTTCAACGGCGGCGCCGGCGCCGCCTTGCGCCGCCCGAACTTCTTGGGCTCGGCCAGCACCTTCGCCGCGTCCTCGAGGGAGATCGTGAGCAGCTGCTCCTCCGAGTCGAGGCTGCGCGTCTCCTCCCCCCACTTCACGAAGGGGCCGTAGCGTCCGTTGGCAGCGATGACCTCGCCCCCATCCGCGGGGTGCGCACCGACGACGCGCGGGAGGCGCAAGAGCTGGAGCGCGTCGTCGAGCGTGAGGGTGGACAGCGACATCGTCTGGAACAGCGACGACATCTTCGGCTTCGTGTCCGGTGGGAGGGTGTCGGCGTCGCCGAGCTGCACGTACGGTCCGAAGCGGCCGCTCTTGGCGAACACGGGCAGGCCCGTGGCGGGGTCCTCGCCGAGCGGCTCGCCTCCCTTGGGGGCCGAGAGGATCTCCACGGCGCGGTCGATGGTGAGCTCGTCGAGCGGGAGGTCCTCGGGCAGCGAGGCGGTGTCCTCCCCCCGGCGCAGATAGGGGCCGTAGCGCCCGTTGCGCACCACGATCGGCTCGCCGTTGTCGTCCACGCCCAGCGGGATGGTGTTGATGGCCTCGGCGTCGGCCTCCTCGAGGGCCCTGTCCTTGAGGCCCTTCACACCGGGGGTGCCGTTGCCGAACCAGAACTGGTGGAGCCACGGCACGCGCTGCTGGCGACCACCCGCGATCTCGTCGAGGTCGTCCTCCATGCGGGCCGTGAACTCGTAGTCGACCAGGTGGCTGAAGTGCTGCTCGAGCAGGCTCACCACCGCGAAGGCATCGGTGGTGGGCACGAGGCCCTGGCCCTTCTTCCACACGTAGCCGCGATCCTGGATCGTCTGCATGGTCGACGCGTAGGTGGACGGGCGGCCGATGCCCTTCTCCTCCAGCGTCTTGACGAGGGTGGCCTCGGTGTACCGGGCCGGCGGCTGCGTGGTGTGCCCAGCGGCGTCCACCAGCGGGGAGGGCAGAGTCTCGCCCTCCTGAAGGTTCGGCAGCTTGGCGGTGTCGTCGCCCGAGTCCTCGGCGTCGTCGTCGCCGCTGAAGCCGTAGACAGCCTGCCAGCCCGGGAAGGTGATGGTGCGACCCGAGGCCGTCCACGCCGTGGCCACCGCGTCGTTGGTGGTTGCGGCGATGCGCACGGTCACCGTGTTGCCACGGGCGTCGGGCATCTGGCTGGCGAGCGTGCGCTGCCAGATCAGCTCGTAGAGGCGGAGCTGGTCGCCGCGCAGCTCGCTCCGCAGCTGGTCGGGGCTCCGCCAGGCGTCGCCCGCCGGGCGGATCGCCTCGTGCGCCTCCTGCGCGTTCTTCGACTTCTTGGCATAGGCGCGGGGGGCGTCGGTGAGGTACTCGCGGCCGAACTGGCGCTCGATCACCTGGCGAGCGGCGCTGATCGCCGTGTGCGACAGCGTGGTGCTGTCGGTGCGCATGTAGGTGATGTAGCCGTCCTCGTAGAGGCCCTGGGCGAGGCTCATCACCTGGCGGCTGCTCATGCGGAGGCGGGAGCCGCCCACCTGCTGGAGGGTGGAGGTGATGAACGGCGGCTTGGGGCGCGAGGTGTAGGGCTTCGTGTCGACGCTCGTGACAGCGAAGGGCTGGTCGGCCAGGCTGTCCCGGAGGCGCTGCGCGGCCACCTCGTCGAGGACCGCCACGTCATCCCGGCGGGTCCGGCCCAGCGAGTCGAAGTCACGGCTGCCAGCCACGCGGTGGCCGGCGACGGTGACCAGCGACGCCGTGAAGGCCGGCTCGGTGGGGAAGGCGGCGCTGAGGTCCCAGTAGCCGGCGGCCACGAAGGCCATCCGCTCCCGCTCCCGCTCGACGACGAGGCGAACGCTCGGCGACTGCACCCGACCGGCGGAAAGGCCCTGGCGGATCTTGCGCCAGCACACCTCCGAGACGGGGTAGCCGTAGAGGCGGTCGACGATGCGGCGGCTCTCCTGGGCGTCGACGAGGCCGTAGTCCACGTCGCGCGAGTCCTCGATGGCGTGCTCGATCGCGCTCCGGGTGATCTCGTGAAACACCATCCGCTTCACCGGCACCGTCGGCTTCAGCACCTCGAGGAGGTGCCACGAGATGGCCTCACCCTCACGGTCCTCATCAGTGGCGAGGTAGAGCTGGTCGGCGTCCTTGAGCGCCTTCTTCAGCCGGGCGATGGTCTCCTTCTTGCTGGCGTGCACCTCGTATTCCACGGCGAAGTCGTGGTCGACATCGACGTTCAGACCCTTGGCGGGCAGGTCACGGATGTGCCCCATGGACGCGAGCACCGTGAACTCACCGCCCAGGAAGCCCTCGATGGTGCGGGCTTTGGCGGGTGACTCCACGATGACGAGCGGCTTGGCCATACGGCGCAACATTGACCCCACCTGCTGCCTGCTTGTCAAACGCCCCCGTCGGTTCCCCTACGGGGAAGTTGCTCCCGAGGCGCCCCGAGGTTGCGCCCTGGGCCAGTCTGTGGGACATGGACCTCACCGACGCCCTCGCCGTGCTCCGCCAGCATCGTGGTGGTGTGCTCGCCACCCAGAAGACAGACGGCCGGCCCCAGCTGTCCAACATCGTCTACGCCGTGGGAGACGACGAGCTGGTGCGGGTCTCGATCACCGCTGACCGCGCCAAGTACAAGAACCTGCGCCGCACCCCGCTGGCGTCGCTGCACGTCAGCCGCGCTGACTTCTGGGCCTATGTCGTGGTGGACGCCGACGCCGAGCTCACACCCGCGGCCGCCTCGCCCGGCGACGCGACGGTCGACGAGCTGGTCGAGCTCTACCGCTTGCTCCAGGGGGAGCACGAGGACTGGGACGAGTACCGCGCCGCGATGGTCGCCGACCAGCGCCTCGTCCTCCGCCTCCACCCCACCCATGCCTACGGCATGTGGCCCGACGCCTGACCCACCGTCGCGCGCAACCCGGCAGCTACAGGGTCTGAAGGAGGATGGCGTCGCCCTGGCCGCCGCCGCCACAGAGGGCGGCGGCCCCGAGGCCGCCGCCGCGACGCCCGAGCTCGAGCAGCAGCGTGAGGGCGACGCGGGTGCCGGACATACCGACGGGGTGGCCGAGGGCGATGGCGCCACCGTTCACGTTGACGATGTCGTCACCGAGGCCGAGGTCGAGCATCGACGCCAAGCCCACCGCCGCGAACGCCTCATTGAGCTCGAACAGTGAGATGTCACTGATCTGCTTCCCGGCGCGCTCGACCGCCCGCTTGATGGCACGCGACGGCTGGGTGAGCAGCGATGGGTCGGGCCCGGCTACCTGGCCGTAGCCGACGATCTGCCCGAGGGGCTGGTGGCCAAGCTTCTCCGCGGCTGCCTGAGAGGCGACGATCACCGCTGCGCCACCGTCGGAGATCTGCGAGGCGTTGCCGGCGGTGATGTTGCCGGCCTTGTCGAACGCCGGCCGCAGCGCGGCCAGCGACTCGACAGTGGTCTCGCCGCGCACGCCCTCGTCAGTGTCGAACACCACAGGATCGCCCCTGCGCTGCGGGATCTCCACCGGGACGATCTCGTGGTCGAAGAGCCCGTCCTTGGCGGCGCGGGCGGCCCGCTCGTGAGACTGCGCGGCCAGGGCATCCTGGGGCTCGCGAGCCAGGCTGGCCGACGCTGCGTACTTCTCGGTGCCCGCCCCCATGGCCACCTGATCGAAGGCGCAGAAGAGCCCGTCGTACATCATCGAGTCGACGACCTTCTGGTCGCCGAGCCGGTAGCCGGCACGGGCCCCCGGGAGCAGGTAGGGCGCCTGCGTCATCGACTCCATGCCGCCCGCCACGACGACGTCGGCCTCACCGCTCTGGATCATCTGATCGGCCAGGTGGATGGCGTTGAGGCCCGAGAGGCACACCTTGTTGATGGTGGTTGCCGGCACCGTCATCGGCACGCCCCCGTTGTTGGCGGCCTGGCGAGCGGAGATCTGCCCGGCACCCGCCTGGAGGACGTGACCCATGAACACGTAGTCAACTTGCTCGCCAGACAGGCCGGCCCGTTCCAGTGCCGCCTTGATGGCCAGGCCACCGAGCTCAGCAGCCGAGAACCCCGCCAGCGCGCCGGACAGCTTGCCGATCGGCGTGCGGGCACCCGCCAGGATCACGGAACCAGCCATGCTTCCCTCCCAAGGAACGTCTGTCGTCGTGCGTGCAGCGTAGTGACGCCCCTGGGAGGCCGGCCAGACGAGCGGCGTCGCTCAACGCAGGCGCGGGAACGAGCGGTCAAAGGCCTTCGCGATGGCCGAAGCGAGGACGCCGTCGAGACCGTTGGGCTCATGACTCGGCGGAGCGGGCGAGTCAGCGATGGGGGCGCGCGCCACAGGATCGAGGTCGGCGACCTGGGGTGCCTCCGACGTGGCGAGGGTTGCCGCCCGCTCCTCGGCCACCGCCAAGAGCCGCCGAGCCTTGGCGACCAGCAGCTCAGCCTCCTGCTCGCGCTGACGCACGTACCGGTCGACCTCGGCCCGCAACCGGGCCGCGTCCTCCTCCGCCCGTCGAAGGAGCTCCCGCGCCGCGACGAAGGCATCGCTGACCGCCGCCGTCTCCGGGCTCGTGCCCTGTCCCATGGGATCCGCCATGCATCCTCCGCGACGCTCGCTTGTCGATGGTAACGGCTGGCACCTGCGGAGGGGGGACGGCTAGGGTTGACTCGACTGCAGCGGGCCAATGTCGTCCCACCGCAGAGCCCTGGACCTGATCTCCCCGATCCACCGCTCACGGGATGGACACCGATGCTGCCCACCAAACAAGGCCTCTACGATCCGCGCTTCGAGCACGACGCGTGTGGGGTGTCCTTCGTCGCCGATCTGCAAGGCCGCCGCAGCCACCGCATGGTGGAGCTCGGCTTGGCGTCCCTGTGCAACCTCGACCACCGGGGCGCCACCAACGCCGAGCCCAACGTGGGCGACGGCGCCGGCATCCTCATCCAGGTGCCCGACCGCTTCCTCCGAGAGGTCGCCGGGTTCGACCTGCCGGCCGCCGGCTCCTACGCCACCGGCATCGCCTTCCTGCCCCAGGACCCGGAGGCGCAGAGGGCGGCGATGGCCGGCATCGAGAAGATCGCCACCACTGAGGGCCTCCTGGTGCTGGGGTGGCGCGAGGTGCCGGTCGACAGCTCGATGATCGGGCAGCAAGCGAAGGACGTGGAGCCGTCGTTCCGGCAGGTGTTCCTCGCCGCGGCGGACGGCCAGGCGCCCCTGGCCGACATCGCCCTCGATCGCCGATGCTTCGTGGTGCGGAAGCGCATCGAACACGAGCTGGCCACCGATGGCGAGCCGGTCTACTTCCCCAGCCTCTCGGCTCGCACGCTCGTGTACAAGGGGATGCTCATCTCCTACCAGGTGGGCAGCTTCTTCACCGACCTCACCGACGAGCGGGTGGAATCGGCGCTCGCTCTCGTGCACAGCCGCTTCTCGACCAACACCTTCCCCTCCTGGCCACTGGCCCACCCGTACCGCTTCATCGCCCACAACGGCGAGATCAACACAGTGATGGGCAACGAGAACTGGATGCGGGCGCGCGAAGCCCTGCTCGACACCGATCTGATCGACGACCTCGAGCGTGCCTTCCCGATCTGCACTCCGGGCAGCTCCGACACAGCCCGCTTCGACGAGGTGCTCGAGCTCCTCCACCTGGGCGGCTACTCACTACCCCACGCCGTCCTGATGATGATCCCGGAGGCCTGGGAGCACCACGAGTCGATGCCGGACTGGAAGCGAGACTTCTACCGCTTCCACGCCTCCCTGATGGAACCGTGGGACGGGCCGGCCTCGATCGCCTTCACCGACGGCACCGTGATCGGCGCGGTCCTCGACCGCAACGGCCTGCGCCCGTCCCGCTACTGGGTGACGGAGGACGGGCTCGTGGTGATGGCCTCGGAGGTGGGTGTGCTGCCCATCGACCCGGCCACCGTCGTGCAGAAGGGCCGCCTGCAACCGGGCCGCATGTTCCTCATCGACACCCACCTCGGTCGCATCGTGGACGACGACGAGATCAAGGAGGCGCTCGCCGCCCAGCAGCCCTACGGCGAGTGGCTCCACGCCGGCCTCGTGCACCTCGACGACCTGCCATCGCGCGAGTTCCTCACACCGCAGCACGCGTCAGTGGTCCGACACCAGCGCGTGTTCGGCTACACCTCCGAGGAGCTGAAGATCCTCATCACGCCGATGGCCCGCACCGGGGCCGAGCCGATCGGGTCGATGGGCACCGACACACCGGTGGCTGTGCTGTCTGATCGATCACGGCTGCTGTTCGACTACTTCCAGCAGCTGTTCGCACAGGTCACCAACCCACCGCTCGACGCCATCCGCGAGGAGCTCGTCACTTCGATGGGGGGCACGATCGGTCCGGAGGGCAACCTGCTCCGCCCGGGTCCGGCCTCGTGCCGCCAGGTAGTCCTACCTCACCCGATCATCACCAACGAGCAGCTGGCCAAGCTCCTCTACATCAACGACGACAACGACATGCCCGGCTTCAAGGCCTTCGCCATCGACGGCCTCTTCCCGGTGATCGAGGGGGGTGACGGGCTGCGGCGGGCCCTCGAGCAGATCCGAGCCAGGGTCAGCGCCGCCATCGCCGACGGCGCCAAGATCATCGTGCTGTCCGACCGCTACTCGTCCGACGAGCTCGCCCCCATCCCGTCGCTGCTGCTCACGGCCGCCGTCCACCACCATCTCATCCGCGAGAAGTCGCGCACACAGGTCGGTCTGATCGTGGAGTGCGGGGACGCCCGCGAGGTGCACCACATGGCGCTGCTCCTGGGCTACGGCGCAGCGGCCGTCAACCCGTACCTGGCCTTCGAGACCATCGAGGACCTCATCGACCATGGCGTGATCACCGATGTCACCAAGCGCCAGGCAGTCAGGAACTTCGTCAAGGCCAGCACCAAGGGCGTGCTGAAGATCATGTCGAAGATGGGCATCTCCACGGTGGCCTCCTACACGGGTGCCCAGGTGTTCGAGGCGATCGGCCTGTCCGAGGAGCTGGTGAACGAGTACTTCACCGGCACGACGAGCCGCATCAGCGGCGTGGGGCTCGATGTGCTCGCCGAGGAGGTCGCCATCCGCCACCGCTTCGCCTACCTGCCTCGACCCGCGGAGGCCGCCCACCGAGACCTCTGGGCGGGGGGCGAGTACCAGTGGCGCCGGGAGGGCGAGCACCACCTGTTCAACCCGGAGACGGTGTTCAAGCTGCAGCACGCCACCCGCACCAAGCGCTACGACGTGTTCAAGCAGTACACGTCGCGCGTCGACGACCAGTCCCGCCGGCTGGCCACGCTCCGCGGGCTCTTCGAGCTGAAGGAGGGCCAGCGCCCGGCGGTGCCGCTCGACGAGGTGGAGCCCGTCAGCGCCATCATCAAGCGCTTCTCCACCGGCGCCATGAGCTACGGGTCGATCTCGATGGAAGCCCACTCCACCCTGGCCATCGCCATGAACCGGATCGGCGGGAAGTCGAACACCGGCGAGGGCGGCGAAGATCCGGAGCGCCTCCACGACCCGGAGCGCCGCAGCGCCATCAAGCAGGTGGCATCGGGCCGCTTCGGCGTGACCTCGGAGTACCTCACCAACGCCGACGACCTGCAGATCAAGATGGCCCAGGGCGCCAAGCCCGGCGAGGGGGGCCAGCTGCCGGGCGGCAAGGTCTACCCGTGGATCGCCAAGACACGGCACTCCACCCCCGGCGTGGGCCTCATCTCGCCCCCGCCCCACCACGACATCTACTCGATCGAGGATCTCAAGCAGCTGATCCACGACCTGAAGAACGCCAACCCGCAGGCGCGGATCCACGTGAAGCTCGTGGCCGAGGTCGGCGTGGGGACGGTGGCGGCCGGCGTGTCGAAGGCCAAGGCCGACGTTGTGCTGATCTCCGGCCACGACGGCGGCACCGGCGCCAGCCCGCTCAACTCGCTCAAGCACGCCGGTGCGCCCTGGGAGCTGGGCCTGGCCGAGACCCAGCAGACACTCCTGCTCAACGGGCTGCGCGACCGCATCGTCGTGCAGACCGACGGACAGATGAAGACCGGCCGCGACGTGATCGTCGCGGCGCTGCTTGGGGCTGAGGAATACGGCTTCGCCACCGCACCGCTGGTGGTGTCGGGCTGCATCATGATGCGCGTCTGCCACCTCGACACCTGCCCCGTCGGGGTGGCCACCCAGAACCCTGAGCTGCGGACCCGCTTCACGGGGCAGCCCGAGTTCGTGGAGACGTTCTTCGAGTACATCGCCGAGGAGGTGCGCGAGCACCTGGCCGCCCTCGGGTTCCGCACCCTGGCCGAAGCAGTGGGGCAGGTCGGGTGCCTCGACACCCGCCCCGCCGTGGAGCACTGGAAGGCCCGCGGCCTGGACCTGTCGCCGATCCTTCACCGGCCCGAGTCCTCCTTCTCGCAGGACCTGCGCTGCACGGGCACCCAGGACCACGGCCTCGAGCACGCCCTCGACAACGACCTCATCAGGCAGGCCGGCCCCGCCCTGGAGAGCGGCACGCCCGTCGAGATCGAGGCGCAGATCCGCAACGTCAACCGCACCGTGGGCACGATGCTGGGCCACGAGGTCACCAAGCGCTACCGCGGTGCGGGCCTGCCCGATGACACCATCCGGATCGCCTTCACCGGGTCCGCCGGGCAGAGCTTCGGAGCCTTCGTGCCGAGGGGCATCACGCTGCGCCTCGAGGGCGACGCCAACGACTACGTGGGCAAGGGCCTGTCCGGGGGACGCCTCATCATCCGGCCCCCGCACGTGTCACACCCCAGCTTCGTGGCGGAGGACAACATCATCGCCGGCAACGTGATGCTCTACGGCGCCACCGGTGGCGAGGCCTACGTTCGGGGCATCGTGGGCGAGCGGTTCTGCGTGCGGAACTCCGGCGCCATCGCGGTGGTGGAGGGCGTGGGCGACCACGGGTGCGAGTACATGACTGGAGGACGGGCCGTCGTGCTCGGGCGCACCGGTCGCAACTTCGGCGCGGGCATGTCGGGCGGAGTCGCCTTCGTGCACGACCCCGATGACACGTTCTTCCGGCGCCTCAACGGCGAGATGGTGGACCTCGAACCGCTGGATCCCGACGACGGCGAGTGGCTGCGCGATGTGCTGCGCACCCACGAGCAGGTCACCGGCTCGGCGGTGGCCGCCCGGCTGCTCCAGCGATGGCACAGCGAGGTGCGCCGGTTCAAGAAGGTGATGCCCCGCGACTACAAGCGGGTGCTGGAGGCGGCGAGGATCGCAGAGGAGTCAGGGATGGACGTGGACGAAGCGATCATGGCGGCGGCGCATGGGTGACGTGAAGGGCTTCCTCAAGCACGGCCGGGAGGTGCCCACGCGGCGCCCGGTGCCCGTGCGGTTGCTGGACTGGAAGGAGGTCTACGAGGAGTTCCCTGAGGACCACCTGCGGACCCAGGCGTCGCGATGCATGGACTGCGGCATCCCCTTCTGCAACAACGGGTGCCCCCTCGGCAACCTCATCCCCGACTGGAACGACCTCGTCTACCGAGGGCGCTGGCAGGATGCCGTCGAGCGCCTCCACGCCACCAACAACTTCCCCGAGTTCACCGGCCGCCTCTGCCCGGCGCCGTGCGAGGGCGCGTGCGTGCTCGGCATCAACCAGGACCCGGTCACCATCAAGCAGGTCGAGGTGGAGATCATCGACCGAGCGTGGGACGAGGGATGGGTGGTCCCCGTGCCGCCGTCCGTGCTCACGGGAAGGTCGGCGGCGGTGATCGGATCCGGTCCCGCCGGCCTGGCCGCCGCCCAGCAGCTCACCCGCGCCGGGCACCGCGTGGTGGTGTTCGAGCGGGCCGACCGCATCGGCGGGCTCCTGCGCTACGGAATCCCCGAGTTCAAGATGGAGAAGCGCCACCTCGATCGCCGCCTCGCCCAGATGGAAGCGGAGGGCACCGAGCTCCGGACCAACGTCAACGTGGGCGCCGACATCACCGTCGACGAGCTGCGAGCGGAGTTCGACGCCATCGTGCTGGCCGGCGGCGCGACCCTGGCACGCGACCTTCCGGTGCCCGGCCGCGAGCTGGCCGGCATCCACCAGGCCATGGAGTTCCTCCCGTGGTCGAACCGGGCCCAGGAAGGCGACCTGGCAGTGGCCGACCTCCCCATCACGGCCAAGGACAAGCACGTGATCATCATCGGCGGTGGCGACACCGGCGCCGACTGCCTCGGCACGTCCCATCGCCAGGGTGCCCGGTCGGTGACGCAGCTCGAGATCCTGCCCCGTCCCGTGGACGGTCGCCCCGAGGCCAACCCGTGGCCCACCTACCCGATGAGCTACAAGGTCACCTCGGCTCACGAGGAGGGCGGCGAGCGCGTCTACGCCGTCAACACCGAGTGCTTCCTCGGCGACGACGACGGCGTCGTGCGGGCGCTGCGCCTGCACGAGGTCGATCTGGTGGACGGGCGCTTCACCAAGGTGGAGGGGACCGACCGGGAGATCCCGACCCAGCTCGTGCTCCTCGCGATGGGGTTCCTCGGCCCGGAGCGACCGGGGCTCCTCGAGCAGCTCGGCGTGGACCTGGACCCTCGCAGCAACGTGGCCCGCGATGACCGCTTCGCCACGAGCGTCGATGGGGTGTTCGTGGCCGGCGACATGGGTCGCGGGCAGAGCCTCATCGTGTGGGCCATCGCCGAGGGTCGCAGCGCGGCGGCCGAGGTCGATCGCTACCTCATGGGCGACACCGCCTTGCCCCGCATCATCGACCCGACGGACCGCCCGCTGGCCTAGCCGGCACTCTGATCGGGGCCGCGCGGGGCGGGCAGCGACCCATCGACCCAGGACGCCCGGTACACGCGGCGGATCGCACATGGACGTCACCCACGGCCCCGACCTCGAGTCGTCCCGAGGCCAGCGTGACATCGACCGAGCCAGCCGAGCCGATGTCGACCTTGCTGCTGTTGGCTGCGATCCGACAGGTGCCGTTTCACCGGCCGACGCTGACCCGACCCGAGGACGACCGAACCTCGACCACACGGGCCTCGTCGATCGAGATCCGGCCGGAGGCTCCCGTGATGGCGACCCTCCCCAAGGGTCTATGGCACTCCACCCGACCGGAGCTCGAGCCGATGATTACGTCGCTCCCCTCGGGGCAGGCGATCTCGACCCGGCTGCCGCGGCGTGATCGCACCACGCCGTCGGTGTCGATCTCGGCCGCTCCGCCCACGACCTCGGCGCGGGCGATGGGGCGG
>DAIQBC010000027.1:0-13901 GCA_036781345.1 Acidimicrobiales bacterium
GTTGAGGCCCGCCACCGGGCCCCCCTTGTCTGTGACCGTGCCCAGGCGGATCTCGCTGTCTGTGACGCCGGTGGCAGTGGCTCCGGATGCGTCGCCGTCCTGGCAGACCTTCTCAAGGTCGCCGAAGCCGCCGTTGGCGAGCGCCGTGGCGTCGCCCGACCCGCCGGGCTCTGCTGTGGACGTGGTGGTCTGATCGGTCTCGGTGGTCGCCGTGTCACTGCGCGAGCAGGCCGTGCTGGCGGCTAGAAGGACAGCGATGAGCGCAGCGCGGGCTCGGGTGTGCTTCACGTGGGTCCCCCTGGGTCAGATGTGAGCGAACGTTCGGTCGTGGTGCGAAGGATCGCTGGAGCGGCAGCGTACTCAGGAGCTCGCGACGGGGTGAGCGGCGAGGCTCGCGCCGAGGCGGAGCAGCGACGGGCTGGCTCCTCCGAGGGTGAGCTCGAGCACCTTGGCCCAGCGGAAGTAGCGGTGGATCGGGTAGTCGAGGTCGACGCCGATGCCGCCGTGCAGGTGCTGGGCGGCGTGGACGACGCGCTGGCCTCCCTCGGCGGCCCAGAACTTGGCCGTCATCAGCTCGTCATGGGCCTCGAGCCCTTCCGCCAGGCGCCAGATGGCCTGCAGCGCGGTGAGCCGGATCGCCTCCGTGTCGATGTAGGCGTCGGCCACGCGCTGGCCCACGGCCTGGAAGGTGCCGAGCTTGCTGCCGAACTGCTCCCGTTCGGACACGTACCGCGCGGTGATGGCGAGCGCCTCCTCGCACACGCCGGTCTGGGTGGCGCAGATGGCTGCCAGCAGGCGGTCGCTGGCCCAGTCCACGATCTCGGCTCCCTGCTCAGCGCTCCCGAGCAGGCTGTCGGCCGCCACCCGCACGGCGTCGAGCCGCACCGTCCACTGCGGCTCCCCGGTGACGGCGGTCTCCCGCTGGAGCGACACACCGGGCGCGTCGGGGGCCACGAGGAACACCGCGGAGGTCGACTCGGTGGTGCGCGCCGGCACGAGGATCGCCGTGGCTCGGTCGGCTCCCACCACAAGCGACTTCTCGCCGTCGAGGCGCCACCCGTCTCCGTCGGGCGCCGCCTGCGTGGTGGGCACTGTGGGCACGGCGACGTCGGCGGGCTCGTAGAGCGCGAAGGCGAGGGTGGTGGTGCCGGCGATCACGCCGGGGAGCAGGCGCTGGCGCTGGGCGGCGGAGCCGAACTCGGCCACGGGCATCGCCGAGGCCACGATGCTGCTGAGAAAGGGCACCGGGGCCACGGTGCGCCCGACCTGCTCCGCGATCAGTGCCGCCTCCAGGAGGCCGTAGCCACCACCACCGTCGGCCTCCGGCAGGGCGAGGCCCAGGAGGTCGGCCTGGCCCAGCTCCCGCCAGACGTCGTCGGCGAACCAGGCGTCGGTCTGCTCGAGCTCCCGGAGGCGCTCGGGGGGCAGCCGCTCGGAGAGGATGCGGTGGGCCAGGTCGGCGATCGCCTGCTGCTCGTCGCTGAGGGTGAAGTCCATCGATGGCCTCAGTGCCTCGGCACGCGGGGAAGACCGGCGCCGAAGAGGGCGATGAGGTCGCGCTGCACCTCGTTGACACCACCGCCGAAGGTGAGGATGAGGCAGCCCTGGAAGGCCCGCTCGAGACGGCCGGCCAGCACGGCGGCGCCCGACGTGCGGCTGAGGTAGGCGGTGGGGCCGAGGACCTCCATGAGCAGCCGGTAGGCCTCGGTGTAGAACTCCGTGGCGAACACCTTCGTGGCGCTGGCGTCGGCAGGGTTCGCGCCGCCGGCCGCCGCCACCTTCCAGTTGATGAGCTTCACGAACTCGAGCTTGGCGTGCACCCGCGCCAGGTTGAGCTGCACCCACTCCTGGTCGACCACCCGGCGACCGTCGGGCAGCTTGGTCTCCTGGGTCCAGAGGCGGACCTCGTCGTACACGCGCTCCACCGTGCCCGGGGGGCCGAGGGACACTCGCTCGTAGTTCAGCTGGTTGACGATGAGGTCCCACCCGCGGTTGAGGCCGTAGACCAGGGCGTCGTCGCCGACCCGCACGTCGTCGTAGAACGTGTTGTACGTGCTGGCGTTCACCATCGTCGAGATCTTCGACATCGAGAACCCCGGGTCCGAGGTGGGCACCAGGAAGATGCTGATGCCCCGGTGCTTCGGAGCATCGGGGTCGGTGCGGACGGCCAGCCAGATGTAGTCGGCGTAGCTGGCCAGGGACGTGTAGATCTTCTGGCCGTTGATCACCCACTCGTCGCCGTCCTTGACGGCCTTGGTCGTGAGCGAGGCGAGGTCGGTTCCCGCATTGGGCTCGGTGTAGCCGATCGAGAAGTGGAGGTCCCCGGCCAGGATCCTCGGTAGGAAGAAGTCCTTCTGGGCCTCGGAGCCGTACTCCATGATCGTCTTCCCGACGGTGTTGATGGACAGGAACGGGATCGGGGCCCCGGCGCGCCACGCCTCGTTGATGAAGATGAACTGCTCGACGTCGGTGCGGCCCTGGCCGCCGTACTCCACCGGCCAGCCGATGCCGAGCCAGCCGTCCCTCCCCATCTTCCGCACGGCCTCGAGGCACGCCGGGCCACCTGTGTCGCCGTCGGCGCACTCCGCCTCGACCGCGGGTGTCATGAGCTCGGCGAAGTAGCGCCGCAGCTCCAGCCGCAGCGCCTCCTGCTCAGCCGTGTAGGCGACGTACATCCTCCGGCCCCCTGCCGCGAACTAGAACGTGTTCCACGGGTTCTAACACATCGTCAGATGCGAGATCAGGTCCCGGTCCGGGGGCTCACGCCACGGTCGCCTCAGCACGGAGCGTGGCGACCTCGGAGGCCGAGAACCCCCACTCCTCGAGCACTTCGTCGGTGTGCTGGCCGGGGGCGGCGGGCGGGCGGTCGAGGGAGGCAGGGGTGGCGGAGAACCGAGGAGCGGGGGCCGGCTGAGGCACCCCGTCGCGCTCCACGATCGTGCTCCGTGCCTGCAGGTGCGGGTGCTGGGCAGCCTCGCCCATCGTGAGCACGGGGGCGAGGCACGCGTCACGACCCTCGCTTCGCTCCAGCCAGGCGTCCCGCGAGCGCCCGGCGACGGCCGCCTCGATGGCAGCCCGGAGCTCGGGCCAACGGGAGTGGTCGTTCTGGTCGGGCAGCTCGGTGGGATCGAGGTCGAGCACCTCCAGGAGGGCGGAGAAGAACTGCGGTTCGATGGCGCCGATGGCGATCTCGGCCCCATCGGCGCACCGGTACACGTCATAGAAGGGGGCACCGGAGTCGAGCAGGTTCGTCCCGCGCTCGTCGGACCAGAACCCCACCGCGCGGGCGCCGAAGAACGGCGCCATCAGAAGGGCGGTGCCGTCGACCATGGCGGCATCGACGACCTGTCCCTCCCCCGTCCGTTGGGCGTGGAGCAAGCCGGCCAGCAGGCCGAGGGCGAGGAGCATGCCACCCCCGCCGAAGTCGGCCACCAGGTTGAGGGGCGGAGTGGGCAGCTGGCCCGCGCGCCCGATGTGGGCCAGCGCACCGGCGACGGCGGCGTAGGTGATGTCGTGGCCGGCGGTGGCCGCCAGGGGCCCATCCTGACCCCAGCCCGTCATCCGGCCGTAGACGAGCCGTCGGTTGCGGGCGAGGCAGGGAGCAGGGCCGATGCCGAGCCGTTCCGCCACCCCGGGCCGGAAGCCCTCGAGGACGGCGTCGGCGCGCTCCACGAGCCGGAGGACGACCTCCGCACCGCCGGTGGCCTTCAGGTCGACTGCCACCGAGCGTCGTCCCCGGCCCAGGACGTCGTACCGGGCCGTCGAGGCATCGCTGCTGATCGCCGCCGTGCGATCGACCCGAACCACGTCGGCACCCAGGTCGGCGAGGAGCATGGCGCAGAACGGCCCGGGGCCGATGCCGGCGACCTCCACCACGCGCACTCCTGCCAGCGGCCCCATCGACGGTGTCAGGTCGGGCCGGTGCGACGAGCGGGCTCGTCGCTGACACGGGTCCACACCGAGTCGACGGCTCGCACGAGGACAGCCCCGAACTCCCGCTTGGCGCAGGCCACGTGCCCGTCGTCGTGCGTGTGCACGACGGCCCCGGGAATGGCAGCGGCCATCTTGCGCTGCTCTCGGGGATCGACCGCCCGATCGCGCTCCGTCACGAGCACGGTGGTGGGGACGTCGATGTCGCCGATCCAGTGTCGGGCGTTGTAGCTGCCGATGGCCTGACCGGCTTCCAGGATCTTCACCGTGTCATGACGGCGCATCTCCCCCGCCGCCCACCCCCGCAGGTTGGTGGGTCGCTCGGCCGAACCCTGCGGTGCCCAGCGCCGCAGTGATGCGATAGGTGCTCGTCCGAGGCGCGAGCCGGTGCGGGTGGTGCCGGCGGCCGTGGCCATCAGCGTGCTGAAGACGAAGCGCTCGCGAGCGCCGGTGACGAAGCGGTACGAGGTGGCGCACAGCACGAGTCCGGCCACCGTGTCCGGGTGGCGGTGCCACATGAGCTGGGCGATCGGCCCGCCCATCGAGTACCCGACGACGATCACCGGGCCGGCTTCGAGGTGCTCGAGCAGGGCCGCCATGTCGTCCGCGCAATCAGCGAGCCGGAACCGCCGCCGGGAGCGGATGCCGCGACCGTGGCCGCGCATGTCGGGCGCCAGCACGCTGTAGCGCTGCGAGAGCGGCTCGAAGGCGTTGAACCAGTTGAGCCCCCCGCTGGCCAGCCATCCGTGGAGAAGCAGCACCGTGGGGGCTCCTGGTGGTCCCGGGACCGAGCGCAGGAACGTTGTCCCCCGCCCCGGCAGCGAGATGCGCTCGCCCCGCGGCAGAGGCGGCTCCGGGGCCAGCTCGGTCACGACCATGTGCCCAACCTACGGCAGGTGGCCGAGAGCGCCCGCCATCCGGCCGCTAACGTCGCCGGCGATGGCCACGCTCGACCGAGGTGCAGTCGATGCCTTGCTGGCGCGCGCCCGACGTGATGTGGAGGACGGGTTGCTCCCCGCGTGCCAGGTCGCGCTGGCCCGCGACGGCCAGGTTCTGGTGTCCGAGGCCTTCGGCCTCGCCGATGTCGACACGCGCTTCACGATCTTCTCGGCCACCAAGCCCTTCGTGGCGTCGCTGGTCTGGCAGCTGCTCGGCGAGGGGGCGCTGGTCGTGGAGCAGCCGGTGGGCGATGTGATCCCCGAGTTCGCCACGAACGGCAAGGACGCCGTCACGATCGACCACGTGCTCCAGCACACGGGAGGCTTCCCGCGGGCGCCGCTGGGCCCGCCCCGGTGGGACACCCACGAAGGCCGACGTTCGGCGTTCGCCGATTGGCGCCTCAACTGGGAGGTGGGATCCCAGTACGAGTACCACCCCACCTCCGGCCACTGGGTCCTGGCCGAGCTCGTGCACGCCGTCACGGGACTCGACCACCGCGATGCCCTGCGCTCCCGGGTGCTCGAGCCGCTGGGCCTCGGGCACTTCGCGTTGGGTCCACCCGCCGATCAGCAGGACGGCATCCTCGATGTCGTGCTCGTGGGCGAGCCGGCCAGCCCCGACGAGCTGGAGGCGGCGCTGGGGGTGCGGGTGCTCGAGGTCGGCGAGGTGACCGACGATGCGCTCCTCGGGCTGAACGGCCCTGAGGCGCGAGCCGTCGGCCTCCCAGGCGGCGGCGGGGTCTCCACCGCCGCCGACGTGGCCAGCTTCTACCAGGCCCTCCTGCACGACCCGGAGTGCCTGTGGGAGCCGTCCGTGCTCGTGGATGTCACGAGCGTCGTGCGCAACACCTTCCCGGAGCCGATGCTGGGGCACAGCGTGAACCGAACCCGAGGGCTGGTCGTCGCTGGCGACGACGGCCGGTCGCACTTGCGCGGGATGGGACGGGAGGTCTCGTCGCGGGCGTTCGGCCACAACGGCGCCGCCGGGCAGGTCGCCTGGGCCGACCCAGTGAGCGGCCTGTCGTTCTGCTATCTCACCAACGGGCGCGACCTCAACCTGCTCCGCGAGGCGCGCCGCACCATCGCTGTGGCCAGCCTGGCCGCGATGTGTGCCGCCTGAGGGCGGGCCCGATGCGGATCACGGCCAAGGTGGACTACGCAGTGCGAGCCGGGGCGGAGCTGGCCGCCCACGCCGCCATCCACGGGCCACGGGCGCCCATGAAGGGTGACGCCGTCGCCGCCGCCCAGGCAATACCCATCCGGTTCCTCGAGACCATCCTCTCTGAGCTGCGGCGGTCGGGCATCGTCGGCAGCCAACGGGGGTCTGACGGCGGCTACTGGCTGGCCCGCCCCGCCGCCACGGTCAGCGTCGCCGACGTGATCCGCGCCGTCGAGGGCCCGTTGGCGGATGTGCACGGCACTCCACCCGAAGACGTGGCCTACGAAGGAGCGGCGGCTCAGCTTCAGTCGGTCTGGATCGCGACGCGGGTGGCCCTGCGCCAGGTGCTCGAGGCCACCACGCTGGCCGACATCGCCACCGGGTCACTTCCCGTCGGCGTGCACGACCTGGCCAGGCAGCCAGACGGTTGGGCCCGCCGCTAGCCGAATCAGTACGGTGGTGGCTCGCCCCGCCCTCTGGGCCCTTGCACCGGAGCCACACACCCCCATGCCCCGCAGGATCGAGATCGAGCTCACCAGCTCGGGTGACGCTGGCACATGGACGTGGCGTGCGGCCGGAGCCAAGGCACCTCGCGGCACGGTCGCTGCGGCGATCCTGCCTGCCAGCGCGCAGGTGGGTGACGTTCTGCGCGTCGACGCCGAGTTCTCCATGGACGGCATCGAGATCACCGGGGTGGTGCCTTCCAAGGGCGCCCGCCACGAGCCCGAACGTCTCGAGCTGCTCGTCCCCGCGACCGACGAGCCGCTCGTCACCACGACGCTGGCCGCTCGGGGCCGCGACGATCGAGGCCCCCGACGCGACGGTCCGAGGCGCGACGGTCCTCGCCGTGGCGACGCGTCGCGGGATGGCGAGGGCCGCAGCGGTGAGCGACCCCCGGCGGAGGGGCGCGGCGGGCGGCGGCCTAGCGGTGGGAGTCAAGGAAGCGCTCGCCTCGACGGGCGAGGTCGATCCTCGGCCGACACCCCGGCGCGCCGCGTCCGTCCAGCAGCCCCTCCGGTGCCGGTGGTCGAGCGGCCCAAGGCCAAGCGCTTGCGCCCCGGCAAGGCCCACCGCAATGCCCTGCTGGACTCGCTGCCGGAGGAGCATCGTCCGGTGGCCGAGCAGGTCGTGTTGGGAGGCCTGCCGGCGGTGCGTCAGGCGATCGAGAAGCAGAATGCCGAGCGCGCCGCCGCCGGCGAGGCGGCCGTGGCGGCCGGACCGCTTCTGGAGCTGGCCGAGAAGCTCGTCCCGCGGGTGCGCACGGCCGAATGGCGAGATCGAGCCGAAGCGGCCGTTCGTGATCTCGCGGTGCTCGACCTCCGCGACCTCCGCTCGGTGGTCTCAGCCGCCGATGCCGCCGCCAAGGACGACGAGAGCCGAGCTCTGGTGCAGGAGCTGCGGGAGGGACTGGCGGCCCGCGCCGACGCCGAGCACCAGGCGTGGCTGGCGGAGCTCAGCGCCACCGTCGACGTCGGCCGGATCGTGCGAGCGCTGCGCCTGAGCTCACGTCCCCCCAAGGCAGGAGCGCCCCTCCCGCCGGAGCTGGCCACCAAGCTGGCTGAGGGAGCGGGGGCCGCCCTCACGCAGGACGCACCCGCCGAGCGATGGGTGGCCGTGCTCGATGCGCTGGCGTTCGCGCCGGTTCGAGACAAGGTCGTCCCAGCGTCACTCCCGGCGACGCTGCACGACGACGTGAAGGCGATCATCGCCCGACTCGCCACGCGGATCCCCAAGATCGCCCACATCTTCGAGATCGCGCCGGACCGCAACGCCCCCCGTCCGAAGATCGAGCGCCGACGCCCACCGAAGAAGCAGTCGACCCCCCCGAAGGCGCCCATGGTCGCTGCCGGTGAGGAGACCCGGCCGACCCAGGGCGACGCGGGCAGGGAGCCAGTGCCCGCCGCGATCGACGCGGCCGTTCCTGAGGACCAGCCCTCTGCGGCGGCAGCCGCGCCGGCCGAGGAGTCGCCAGTCGCTCCGACCTCGACCGAGGAGGCTCCCGCGCCGGGTGACCCAGCGGGTGGTCACGAGGCCCCGGACGAGCACGCGGCGGGCTAGCTGGGGGGCAGTGGCCCGAGGCCGCCGCGCTCGAGCGATCTCCCCCGGTAGCCGCCGCTGACGGGGTCCTCGTCCCACCGCGCACCGCAGGAGCCGCACGCGCAGGCGTCGAGCCGGAGGGACGCCAGGTAGAGCCTCTCCACCTCGTACGCCTCGCAGAAAGGACACTGGAGGTGTCTGGGTTGCTGGTGCATCGTTCGCTCCGCCCGCACTCGTGGTATCGCTCGAGGAAGGCTACCGCTGGGTGGCTAACGTGCCCAGCATGGCTGTCGACTACGAGAAGCGGGGACCGTTCGCGGTCATCAAGATCAACCGGCCCGAGGCCCGGAACGCGGTCAATGCTGCCGTTGCTCAGGGCATCGAGGACGCCATCGACCAGATCGAAGGTGACGACTCGGTCTGGGTGGGGATCATCACGGGAGAGCCCCCAGTGTTCTGCGCGGGGGCCGATCTGAAGGAGATCAACTCGGGCAACGCGGGGGGCTTGGCCACCGCGAGGGGAGGCTTCGCGGGCATCGTCCAGCGGGAGCGGACCAAGCCGATCATCGCCGCGGTCGACGGGCCCGCCCTCGCCGGCGGCACGGAGATCGTGCTCTCGTGCGACCTCGTTGTGGCGTCCACCTCCGCCACCTTCGGCATCCCGGAAGTGAAGCGATCACTGGTTGCAGCCGCGGGGGGCCTCTTTCGGCTCGGCCGCAAGATCCCTCTCAACATCGCCATGGAGCTCACCCTCACGGGCGACCCCATCGACGCCACTCGGGCCCACCACTTCGGGCTGGTCAACCGCCTCGTGGACCCGGGTCAGGCCCTCGAGGTCGCCATCGCGCTGGCGGAGCAGATCTGTGCCAACGCGCCCATCGCCGTGCGGGCGTCCCGCAAGATCGTGCTTGAAGCCACCAACGCGCCCGATGACGTCGGCTGGAGGATGTCGATCGAAGGCATGGGTGCTGCCATGAGCTCCGAGGACTTCGGCGAGGGCTTGACCGCCTTCATCGAGAAGCGCCCGCCCGTGTGGAAGGGTCGCTAGCGCCTCAGGTGAAGGTCGCGATGATCCCCCAATCGTGGAGGAGCTCCGCCAGGCCGTCCACCAGCGGCAGGTTCGCCACCTGGTGGAGCTCGACCCACGCCACCTCGGCGGCGTCGTCGCCCGCGGTGGGTTGATCGTCCCCCACGAGGACGACCTCGAAGTCGAGGATCACGTGGTGCGTGAGGTCATCGATGCGCTCGGCCCAGCCCAGGAGAGGCCCGCACACGCCGTCGAGGCCTGTTTCCTCACGGAGCTCCCGGGTGACCGCCTCGACGAGCGCCTCGCCGTGCTCCACCTTGCCCCCTGGCACGCTCCACTCCCCCTGGGCCGGTCCTCGACCGCGGCGCACGAGGAGCAGGCGATCATGGTCCACCACGACCGCGCCGACCGCCACGACAGGGGTCACGGCAGGCTTCGGTGCACGACGATGGCGCGGGCCACGAGGCCGAAGGACTCGAAGAAGTTCTTCGTCTGCCGGTCGCCCGGAAGCGCCAGGCTGTCCACACCGAAGCACCCCTGGGCCGCGCACCAGTCGACCAGATGCTGCATGGTCACCTCCCCGATGCCCAGCTCCCGAGCTCCTGACTCGGTGTACAGATCGGTGACCACGCCAAGCCGGCCGCCGTCGGGCAGGTGATCGACCCGGGCGACGCCGTAGCCCATGACGGTGTCATCGAGGGTTCCGACGACAACATGGTGATCCGGGGACGCGAGCTCGTCGACCAGTGCGGGCAGCAAAGGTGGCCGGCGGGCCGCATGGCGAGCCCAGACCGCCCCGCCCCGCTGGGCTCTCAGTTCGTCGATCGCAGCCCCGGCCAGCTCGACGAGCCTCGGCAGGTCTGCCTCGGCCGCCGGCCGGCACGCCTCCTCGGCCGCGGCGGCCATCAGCTGCCCTGGAGCTGGGCGGCCTTCGACAGGATCGTCTTGCGGCCCCGGTTGACCTCCTCGTAGCGCCGCACCGAGCGCAGCTCGGCCGGCGACAGGCCGGCCAGGCGGTTCACGACCTGCGAGGCGGAGAGGCTGTCGTAGTCGGGGATGGCCAGGCGGTCCACCCGTGGGCCGACTGGGGCCTCCTTCGCCCCCCCTCGGCCCTCCTTGGTGCGATCCCCGCGGGGTGGGGCGGACCGGGCCGTGGACGGCCCCCGCCGGCCGGTGGAGGGGGCCGGCGCGGCAGTCACCGAGTCGCCGAGGAAGCCCAGCATCCCGGCGGCCTGATCCTGGAGCTTGCTCACCTTCTTGGTGGCCTCGGTGCGGCGATGGCGAACCGCGAAGCGACCGACCATGCGGGCCATCGAGACATGGCCCCGGCCCTTTTCGATGAGGTGCGGCAGCAGCGACGCCCCTTCGAAGAGCAGCCCCACCGGGGCGTACACGAACAGCTCCAGGGCATGTTCTACAGCCAGCTCGACCGGTGTCTTCTCGTCAGCCTCGGTCACGGGTCGACCTTACCGGCGTGGACCGAGCGCACCGCACCCGGCGCTGTCTGGCCGGTCAGGCAGTCCGTTGACCTGGCACGTGGTTCAGACGCAGTCGCCGCAGAGCTGGCGCTTGGCGTCGGCGAGCTGCGTGGGGTGCTTCACCAAGAAGCAGGACTGGCATACGAACTCCCCCGGGCGCTTGGGCGCCACCCGGCCCGTGCCGTCAGCACGGTCCTCCGGTTCGGCCGCCAGCTCCTCCTCGTCCACCTCTTCTTCGGCCGCAGCGATGCGGTCCTTCAGGATCGCGTCGAGGTCAGCCTCGACGTCGTCGGGATCGTCCTCCTCCTCGTCGTCGTCGTCCCCCTCGTCGTCGTCCCGCTTGGCCTTGACCGGAGCTGGCAGGTCGTCCTCGTCCTCGACGACGACATCCGCCTCCAGGTCGAGCTCGTCGACGGGCAGATCATCGTCCACCTCGAGGACGTCGACCAGGTCGTCGTCGAGGTCGACAGGTACCTCGTCGAGATCCTCCAGCTCCGCCTCGAGGTCGTCCTCGTCTTCGATGAGCTCATCGTCAGCCATTGCCAATCCTTGCAGCCGGGGAAGTCGGGGGGCGGTTGCGGCGGGAGCATAGGCCCAGCCGTCGGAGACGGTGCAACACCAGCACGCGGCCTCCACAAGGTGGTCACGCTATCGACGCGCCGAGCAATCCGGCCCCCGAACGATGCCCTCGAGCTCAGCAGGCCGCAACGAGGCGCGGGTACGGGTTCACGGCGACCCCACCGCCGGGGTGGACCTCGAAGTGGACGTGCGTGGGACCTCCCGACGCGTTGCCACTGTTCCCGACATACCCGATGACGGTGCCGCCGGTCACCCGTCCACCCGCCCCAAAGCGATCGAGGTGGGTGTAGTAGTAGGACACACCGTCATCGCCGTAGAGCCTGACTTGGTTGCCTCCGAGCTGGCTTCTGCTCTGCACGGCCTCACCGGAGACGGTGGCCACAGCAGGACGCCCCCTCGGGGCGAAAAGGTCGTTGCCTTCGTGGAAGCGGCCCCCCGATCTTGGGAAGCCCCAGTCGTTCATGAAGGTCACCGACCCCTCGACAGGGCACCGCATGCTGGCGCCGCCACCGCCCGTGCCTGCCGTCGGGATCCTGAGGGACCGGCCCTGAGCCACGCTGTTCGGGTTGACGATGCCGTTGGCGCCCAGCAATGCAGCCACGGTGGTGCCGAAGCGACGAGCGATGGTCGACAACGTATCCCCGCGGACCACCGTGTAGGTGGTGCCCCCGACGGTCGTGACGCTGGTGACCGGGACCAGGCGGAGCTGCTGACCGGTGTAGAGGCGGCCGTCGGTGATGCCGTTGGCGGCGATGAGCTGGGCTGGGGAGATGCCGTACCGAACGGCGACCGAGCTGATCGTGTCCCCCGCGCGCACCACATGGGTGGTGACTCCGCCTGTCGGTGTCTGGGGTGGGGGCGGATTGGTCGGCGGCACACCGATCGGGAGCTGGAGCGCCAGTCCGATCCGGATCAGGTTCGGGTTCGGGAGCGCGTTCAGCGCCAAGAGCCGGGCGAGCGACACGCCGCTGCGGGACGCGATCAGCCCGAGGGTGTCACCGAACCGCACGATGTAGGTGGTGCCGATCGCCGGCGGCGTGCTCGGCGGCGTGGTCGTGTCAGAGGGGATGGTGAGGTCCTGACCGGCGTAGATCCGGTTGGCGTTGGCGATGCCGTTGGCCTGCACCAGAGCCGCGACGGTCGTGTCGTGGGCAGCTGCGATGCTGACCAGGGTCTCACCCCGGCGGACGGTGTGGGTGCCGGTGCTGACCACTGCGAGGAAGGCCAGGCCCACCACGGCGACGGTGCTCATGATCGATCGGTGGGCGCGCATCGGTCCTCCTGGGGCCTCCGCCCGCTCGGGCGTAGGAACCTACCGACGTCCCACTAGCACCACAAGCCCCAGCATCCCCGCCAGCAACACTGATCTCACCGCGTCTGACGGCGTGCCTCGGCTCTGCGCTCTGCGGCCAGGCGCTCGAGGGACGGCTCGGGCGAATGGTCGACGAAGCGCATTGCTTCGGCCACGGCCTGGTGCCCGGCCTGCTCGGCGATGAGCCGGTGCATCTCCTGGCCCACCACCCGGTACGCGGGGTGGCCCTGCGGGGTGGTGCGCAGCTCGAGGAGGTGCATGGCCTCGCGGGCGTTGAGGTGCAGGTAGAAGCGGACCTTGTAGGCGAGGGACACCGCGTATGGAGCTTGGGCGGGGAAGCGCTCCGCCAACGCCCCGTGCAGCGCAGCCGATCGTTCCATGGCCTCGTCGAAGCGTTCCGCGCACCCGGCCAGGTCGACAGCATCGGGGCGGGTGAATCCGTGGCGCGGGCTGAGCTGCTGCCACTCGATCGAGAGCATCCTGTGGCGCTGCAAATCGCGGAAGGCACCGTAGTCAGCCAAGATGTCGAACCGGTAGGTGAGGCGCTCGAGGGCTCGTCCGGGCTTGTGGCGGCGGTTGGCGCGATCCCCCACGTAGGACCGGATGACCGCCAGTCGTTCCTCAGTGGTCATGCTCCGCACCCGCTGCTCGAGCACGGCCTCGGCCACGTAGGTGTGCGAGTAGAGCATCGCAGTGACGAGCTTGACCTCGCCGTCGGGATCCCAGTCGAGCAGCCGAACCCCCGTCTCCTCCCCCGAAGGGGCGCCGCCGTCAGGGAAGAGGGCCTCCGCGATGTCCTCCATGGACGAGCGCGTGGTGGCCAGGTAGGTGCTCCAGGCCACGCCGCGGTCGTCGAGGTCGACGCGCTTCAGGAAGCTCGGGATGACCTTGCGCAGCTCCCCCAGCATGAGATCGGCGTAGGCGCGGGCCTCCGGCAGCGGGTGGGACCGCATGCGCAGGAGCAGGGCCTCGTAGCCCTGTCCGGTGCCGTAGATGCCCACGTTGGACAGAGATGCCGCAGGCAGCACCCCGCGCACTGCGTCGAAGGCCTTGGCCCGAATGGCCTGGCGGTACACGAAGTCGGAGTCGTCGGAGTCCTTCGGGAACCGATCCCGGTAGAAGTCCGCCATCACCGGTACCAGCTCGGCATAGGAGTCGAAGAGCCGGTCCATGTCGCCGATGTACCGAAGACCCAGCTCTGAGCCGAGCACCTCTGGGTCTCGGAAGTACCGGTACCGGCCGCCCAGGCGGGTGTCATAGGCGATGTAGCGGGTCGACTGCTCGAGGTAGGCCATCAGACGGCCCCACTCGAGAACCTTGGTGAGCAGGTTCGATGCCTGCTCGCAGGCCAGGTGCACACCACCGAGCTGGGCGACGGAGTCGTCCCCGTACTCGAAGAACACCCGGTCGTAGAGCTCCTCGGCCCGCCGGAGCCCCACGG
>DAIQBC010000028.1:0-13693 GCA_036781345.1 Acidimicrobiales bacterium
GGGCGGCGCGCCCCTGCACGAGCAAGGGCACGAGCACCGCGAGGGTGGGGACGCTCACCAGCGCACCGTGGCGGGCGAGTCCTGCGGCCCCGGCCGCGACGCCGGCGGCCAGGAGCCAGCGAGGGCGTCGTACCGCGACGGCAGCCGCGGTCACCGCGGCGAGCACGCACGCGATCGACAGCAGCTCGGCCATGACGTAGCCCGTCCAGCGCAGCATGGCCGCGGACGTGGCCAGCAGCAGAGCCGTCGCCACCGGCGCCGCGACAGCGTCGACTCCACGTCGCGGCCGGGCCAGGGTCACCGCCACGGCCACCAGCGCGATCGTGACGCCGAGGGACAAGACGTTCACGACCATCGCGGCGTCGCGAGGCGTGGCTGTCACGCTGAGGGCTCCGGCGATGGCGGCGGGATAGCCGGGGGGGAAGACGCCGTTGAGCACCAGGGCGACCCGCCAAGGGTCGTCCCGGTACGACGACGCCGCCAGCTCATAGGAGGCCGAGTCCACGCTGAGCCCGGGGCCGTTCGGGCCCGTGGCGAACGCCACCACCATGCCCGCGGCCACGATCAGGAGGCCGACGACGACGGTGGTCACCCAGCGTGCTCGGGTCGTCTCGCGGGAGATCATCGCGCCAGAGCATGGCGTCCGCGGCCGGCCGGAGCGAGCGACCTCCATCGAGGGCCCTGCCTGCGCCCGCCGGTAGCCTGCCCGGCCATGGAGGCCGATCCTCGCTGGTGGACGCCGGGGATCTTCGCCGTCGTGCTCGGCGCCATCGCCCTCCGGCTCGCGTTCGGGTTGATGATCGCGCCCGACCTGCCTGTGCCCGGGGACGCGGTCGTCTACCGAGAGATGGCCTTCCACCTGGCCGAGGGCGACGGGTTCGTGGCTGTTGGGATCGACACGGACGCGGTCGTGCCGACCGCCGAGCACCCCCCGCTGTTCCCCGCCCTACTCGCGGCGTTCGACCTTGTCGGCCTCGGGTCGATCGCCCTCCAGCGCGCGGCCCTGGCTGTGCTCTCGGGCGCGGGGGTGTCCCTCATTGCGCTCGTCGGGAGGCGGGTGGGTGGTCCGGCCGTCGGCCTGGTCGCCGCGGCCCTCGCGGCAGCCCACCCGCTGTGGGTGCAGCCCGCGGGGATGGTGATGAGCGAGAGCCTGCACCTCGTCCTCGTCGCCGCCGTGTTGCTCGCCGGTTTGACAGTACTGGACGATCCGACCCCACGCCGGGCCGGGCTGCTGGGCGTCCTCGTCGGTCTGGCCGCTCTCAACCGGCCGGAGTCGCTCGGCTACCTCGCCGTGGTCGCCCTCCCGGTCGTCCTCCTCGCCAAGGCGGCACGCGGGCGGCGACTCCGCCTGCTCGCCGTCACCGGGTTGGCCTGCGTGGCGGTCGTGCTGCCGTGGGTCATGCGCAACCAGGTGCAGACCGGGAGCCCGGTCATGGCGACGAACTCCGGCAAGACGCTCCTGGGCTCGAACTGCAACAGCACCTACGCCGGCCCGCACCTGGGAGGCTTCGACCCCGTGTGCGCACTTGGCTCGGCTGGCTACCTGATCGAGGTGGGTCGACCGGGCGGCGGCCGCTGGGACGGGTTGTCGCTCGACCAGGCCCTGGGCGACGTCGGCGAGCAGTACGTGCGGGACCACCTCGACGAGCTGCCGAAGGTCGTGGTGGCCCGCGTCGCCCGTCTCTGGAGCCTCGCCTTCCAGACGGACCAGCTGCAGTTCGACGTCGAGGAGGGGCGCCACCGGCCGATGCAGCACCTCGGGCAGTGGGTGCACCTCGCCCTCCTGCCGCTGACGACGACCGGGGCGGTCCTGATGGTACGGGGTGGGCGAGGGCGCGAGGCGATCTTGTTGCTCGGCATCCCCCTACTGGTGACGGCCTCGATGCTCCTCGTCTACGGCGGTCCCCGGATGCGCATCGGGGCGGAGCCCACCATCGCCGTCTTCGCCGCCGTCGCGCTCGTCCCGCTGGCCTCCTCCGCCCGACGGTGGCTTCGCCGGGATCCCGGCGGTGATGATGTCGGGCGGTAGTCTGGATGCCGTATGAAGAAGATTGGGATCCTCGTGGTGGCCTACAACGCTGCCAGCACGTTGGCCCAGACCCTCGATCGGATCCCCCTGGAGTTCCGAGATCAGATCCACGAGATCCTGATCGGCGACGACTACAGCCAGGACTCGACCCACCTCGTGGCGCTCGGGTACCAGCAGATCTCCCCGGATCTGCCGCTGAGCATCGTCCGCCACGCCCAGAACCTGGGGTACGGCGGCAACCAGAAGTGGGGGTACCAGTACGCCATCGATCACGGCTGGGATGTGGTCGTGCTGCTCCACGGCGACGGCCAATACGCCCCCGAGCTGCTGCCCGCCATCATCGAGCCGATCGTGGAGGGCCGCGCTGAGGCCGTGTTCGGGTCTCGCATCATGAACCAGGGCGAGGCCCGACGCGGCGGCATGCCGGCCTACAAGTACGTGGGAAACCGCATCCTCACCACCTTCCAGAACGCGGTGGTCGGCACCGAGCTCACCGAGTGGCATTCCGGCTACCGGGCCTATGACGTCAAGGCGCTGGCGAAGCTCCCCCTCGAGGCGAACACCGACGGGTTCAGCTTCGACACGGAGATCATCATCCAGCTCCACGAGGCGGGCTTCCGGATCCACGAGATCCCGATCCCCACCTACTACGGGGATGAGATCTGCTACGTCGACGGCATGGGCTACGCCAAGGATGTCACCAAGGACGTCCTGCGCTACCGGGCCCACAAGATGGGCTTCGGGACGGGCCAGATGGCCTTCGCCACCAAGGGCTACGAGCTCAAGGAGGGGGATGACTCCTCCCACGGCCGGATCCGGCGCTGGATGAGCCTGCGCCCACCGTCGCGCGTCCTCGATCTCGGCTGCTCCAACGGCGAGCTCGGTGCTCGTCTGATGGAGATGGGCCATGAGGTCGTCGGCGTCGACTTCGAAGAGCACAAGGGCGTGCGGGAGAAGCTCACCGACTTCTTCCAGGCCGATCTCGAGCAGGGCATCCCTGAGGGGGTCGGCGGCGACTTCGATGTGGTCCTGTGCGCCGACGTCCTCGAGCACGTCCGTTCGCCGGAGCAGGTGCTCGAGGACGCCCGTGCGGTCCTGCGCTCCGGCGGGAGCGTGATCACCAGCATCCCCAACTTCGGGCACTGGTACCCGCGGACGCGCGTTGCCATCGGCCGCTTCGACTACGACTCCCGGGGCATCCTCGATCGCAGCCACCTGCGCTTCTTCACCATGCGGAGCTTCGCCCATCTGGTCGAGACGGCCGGGTGGGTGATCCGCCGCCAGGAGTCGATCGGCTTGCCGCTCGAGGTGGCCGATCGTGGCGCTGGCTCCGTGGGCGGCCACAGTGGGCCCCGCGCGCTCATCAGGCGGGCCGATCGTGCCCTGGTGATGCTGCGCCCGCAGCTCTTCGCCTACCAGTTCATCTACGAGCTGGCCCACACCGGCTGAGCCGGGTCAGCCACCCGCCTCCCGGCGGAGCTCCTGGCAGAGCGCCACGTTGCGCTCCGGCAGCGGATCGAGGCGTCCGTCGTAGACGTCCTGGAGCAGCGGGTCCTCGAGGGAGTCGGCCCCGACGGTGATCACCGCGTCGGCCGGTGCGGTGTAGAAGCTCTGGAACGCCAGCACGTCGTCCAGCCACACCTGCACGAACTCGAGTCGAGGGTCCACCACAAGGTCGAGGGTGTAGGTGTGGTCGGGTGGCAGGAACCAGGTCGGGCTGCGGAAGCCACTCCCCGGCCCCTGGTAGTTGAACCGCACCCCCGCTCCGCCCATCCACTCCGCGTAGAGCTGGCCGTCTCCCGCCGAGCTGGTGAGGGTGAACAAGGGGAGTCGCGTGCCTGGCGCCTCGGCCGGGAAGGTGATGGTGCGCAGATAGCGCCCTCCGGCCTCGGAGCGCACCAGGGGGTTCCACGCATGATGCTTTGACGCGTTCAGTGGCATGCCGTCGGCCAGGTACATCGCATCGCAGTCGCCGATGATGGTGATCTCGCCTCGGGGGGCGTCGTTGGGGAGGTTCTCGTCGGACCGGATTGGGATCGGCGGGTCGAACCCGAGGGTCTGGGCGACGTCATAGCGTGTGTCGACGAAGGCGGCCGCGACGTCGTCCTTCACATCGGAGCTGTAGAGCCGCCCGAAGATCAGGGCCAGCGAGACGTTGATCCAGACCCCGGCCACGAGCAGGACGCCGAGAGTCGCCCAGAGCGGAGTCGCCCAACGGGGCCGGGCTCGAGTGGGCTGGCTGGTGCGCGCAAGCAGGACCTGGACGCCGATGAGGCTCGCGATGACGAGGGCCGGCACGAGGTCCGCGAGGTACCGGTTGGCGATGTACGCGAACGGAAGGATGGTGAGGCCACCCGCGAGAGCGCCGAGGGCGGGCCCGCGCAGAGCGGCGACACCCTTGCCGGGCACATCGGCACGGGTCCGTAGCAGGGCCCACAGGCCGAGCGCCGCCAGCGCCGCCAGCAGCGGCATCGATGCCGGCAGGCTGCTCGTGTAGTCGACGAGGTCGAACTGCACCCCACCGAAGGGGCGGGCAGGAGGCGGGAAGTCGACGAAGGGGAAGGCGGAGGTGAACCGGAGGGCGTCGGGTCGGAGGTACTGCACCACCGTCGTGGGCACCCACTTCAGGCCGAACAGGGTGCCATTGTTGGCGTCGAGGAACCGACGGCGCTGCGCATCCTCGATGGTGAAGCCCTGTGCGTAGAACGGGATGGAGAACAAGGTGGCGAACTTGATGTAGTTCACCGCGGCGTACACGACCACCGGGATCACGGCAGCCAGGGAGGGGGCCACGACCGGCAGGGAGCCATCAGCTCGCGGGGCGCTACCGGCCCAACGCAATGGGTGAGCCCAGGTGGCGCGGTCGCCACGACGGCGAGCCACCCGGGCGACAAGGTTGCCGAGCGCGAGGATGGCCAGAGCGGCCACAGCGCCCAGCGCGACCGAGCTGCGCGAGCACACTGCCAGGGTGGTGACCAGCCCGGCCCACGCGAAGCGCCGCCGGGTCGGCCGCTGCACGCAGCCCACCGCCGCGTCGATCCCGACGATGGTCCAGGCGGCGCCCCAGACCGCGGCCTCGTGGTACACCCAGGCCCGGCTGGCCTCGTAGAGCAGTGCCGAGCCGCCCCCCACCACGAAGGTGGCCAGCGCCGCCACCACCAGATCGGGGCGCTTCACCGGAGCGTCGGCGCGCAGCAGGCGCCGTGCCCGCCAGTGCAGACGGGTGGCTCCAGCCATCGCCACGAACGTGCCCAGCAGCATCGAGAGCTGGGTGAGGCGCCCGTCGAACCGGCCCGTGATGGCGACGACCGGCAGCCGCAAGAGCGCCGGCCACGGGCCCTGGTACATGTAGGCGTGGCCGTCGTGGAGGAACTTCTCGATGGTGAGGACCCCGTCCGGGATCTCCCAGTTCCCGGCCAACCAGGCGCGGGCCTGGGCGTCGTAGAAGTCGCCGCTGCGCTGCCAGTCGAGGAGGTCGGGTCGCCCACGGGTGATGATCAGCGCGAAGAGGGCGAGCGCGAACGCGGCCCCGACACCGCTGGCCACCAGGAAGCGAGCGCGCTCACCCGTCGTCCAGGCGGGGCGGGAGAGGCGGGGGACGCCGAGCCTCACGGGACGATCTGCCCCACCACGCCCTGCAGCACCTCCAGGGCGGTGCGATCCCAGGTGAGGCCGCGGCTGCGGTCGCGCGCGGCGGCGCCCAGGCGCTGCCGGAGGGTCGGATCGGTGAGCACCTGCTCGATGGCGGCCTCCAGCTCCTCGGGACCATCGGCCAGCAGCCCGCTACGGCCATGGTCGACGACGTCGACGTGCCCGGCGATCCTGGTGGCCACCGATGGGGTCGCGCAGGCCGCCGCTTCCGTGATGGTCATGCCCCAACCCTCGTCGGAGGACGCGCTGGCCACCAGCCAAGCGGACCGATAGCGGGCCACGAGATCGTCGTCGGGGATGCGCCCCTCGAAGCGCACGAAGGCGTCGGCCTGCAGCTGGTGGACGAGCTGCTCGAGGGGTCGTCGCTCGTAGCCCTCGCCCACGAGGATCAGCTCGAGGTCAGGTAGGCGAGACCGAAGGGAGTGGGCGGCGCGTATGAGCCAGTCGACGCGCTTGTGGGGCACCAGCCGACCGACCGCGAGCACGGTGGGGTGCGCGGTGCGCTGGCCCCCGGGAGAGAACCGTGCGTCGATGCCGTTCGGGACGGCGGTGACGCGGCGCGCCGGCAGCCCGAGCCGCTCGATGATCTGCTGCCGCGACGAGGGTGATGGCGTGAGGATGGTGGAGCGCCGGTACGCGAGTGGTGCGATCCGCAGCTCGAGCAGCTCACCGAGGCGGGCCAGGCCGGGGGGCATCACCTGGCGCCACATGTCGGCATGGACGTGGTGGATGAACGTGGCGCGGGGCCCACGGGCCCAGAGGGGCGCGAAGAAGGGGAGCCCGTTCCAGATCTCGAGCAATCCGTCGCGTCGGCCGCCCTGGCCGAGCAGCTCCTGGAGCGGGGTGTCGAGGAACACCAGGTGGCGGCCCCGGCGGCGGATGACCCGATAGCCGTCGCGCTGGACCTCGGTCAGCTGGCCCTGCGCGTGCGACGTGCGCATCACGACGTCGAGGCCCGCCGCGGCCCACCGGGACGCGATCTCGGCGGCGTGCACCTCCGAGCCGCCCGCCTCGACGTCGTCGAGATCGCGCCACGCGAGCACGTGCAGGCGTCGCAGACCCGCCGCAGCGGCCACGTCGCCCAGCTTGCGGCCTTCGGGGGTGGTAGGGGCCATCGGAGGCGCGAGCCTACCGGCGCATCGATGCCGCCTCGGACACTCTCGTGGGACGCGTTCGGCCACTAGGTTGACACGGTGTCCGAGCCGATACGGCCTCTCGTCGTGATCCCCACCTACCAGGAGGCGGAGAACATCGCCGTGGTGCTCCGGCGGGTTCGGGCGGCCGTCCCGGCAGCCACGGTCCTGGTCGTCGATGACGGCAGCCCGGACGGCACGGCCGACCTGGCGGAGGCTACGGGGGTCGAGGTAGGCCAGGTGATCGTGCTCCGTCGGCCCCGCAAGGACGGCCTCGGTAGCGCCTACCGGGCCGGCTTCGAGCGGGGTCTCGAGATGGGCCACGACGTCCTGGTGGAGATGGACGCCGACCTCTCCCACGACCCGGGCGATCTCCCCCGTCTGCTACGGGCCGTGGCCGAGGGGGCCACCTTGGCCATCGGCTCGCGCTACGTGCCTGGCGGGGGCACGCCACACTGGGCGTTCCACCGCCGCCTGCTGTCACGGTGGGGCAACCGCTATGCCGGCCTCGTGCTGGGACTGGGCGTGCGCGACGCCACGGCCGGGTTCCGGGCGTACCGCGCCGAGATCCTCGAGGCCATCGACTACAAGACCACCCGAGCCGACGGCTACGCGTTCCAGGTCGAGATGGCCTACCGGGTCCGCAAGGTCGGCGGGTCGATCACCGAGGTCCCGATAAGCTTCTCCGACCGTGTGCGCGGCACCTCCAAGATGTCCACGCGGATCGTGGTCGAGGCGATGCTCCTCGTCACGTGGTGGGCTCTTCGGGACCGCCTGCTCCGCCGCGGTCGCTAGGAGCGCTTGGGGAGGATCGGGGCGTCGCGGCCGGTGCCACGTGAACCGCCGGACTCCTCGTGGTACTCGTCTTCGACGTTGACGTCCCAGATGTCGTGAGATGCCCCGAGCAGGTTCTCCACCGTGAGCATGGCCGTGTACATGGAGTGGTCCTGGTTGTTGTACTTGTGCATTCCGTTGCGACCAACAGGGTGCACGTTGGGTGCATGCTCGGCGAGCCAGCCGCGCAGCACCTCGACGTTGGCCTTGTAGGTTTCGTCGTAGAGCGGGTATGCCTTCGGCATCCGCACGACGTAGCCTGCCTCGACGTCCGAAGCCTGCATGAGCCCCAGCGCCTCGAGCTCCGCCTTTCCCTTCTCGATCAGCTCATCGTCGGGGGCGCTCCACCAGGCGTCGCCCTCCTGGACCGTGTACTCGAGCCCGAGGACGTTGTGGCCGTCCTTCACCATGTGGGGCGACCAGGAGCCGAAGTTCTGCACCCGCATGGTCTTCACCTCGGGGGCGTGGATGTAGATCCAGTTGTCGGTCCACGCCACCTTGTCGGCTGGCACCACCAGCGCGACGGAGAGGAAGTCGCGGAAGCTGAGGTCGTCAGCGGCGGTCTGGACCGCAGAGGGAACCGGGGGATCCATCGCCCGCAGCAGGGCGTTGAAGGGCATCGACGAGATCACGTGGTCAGCGTCGTGCACGGCGGCGCCGACCGAGACCGACACAGCCCGGCCGTCGCGGTGGGAGATGCCAGAGACCGGTGACTGGAACACCACCTTGGAGCCCTGCTGCTCCACCAGCTCCTGGCAGCGCTCCCACATCATCCCCGGCCCCAGCTTCGGATACTGGAACTCCTCGATCAGGCTGGTGACCTGCTGGCCTCCGACCCGCCGCCCCGCGAAGCGGGCCCGTAGCGGCTCCCACACGGCCTTGAACAGCGACATCCCCTTGATGCGCTGGGCGCCCCACTCGGCGGAGATCTGGGCTGGCGGGACGCCCCACACCTTCTCGCTGTAGGTGCGGAAGAAGTGCCCGTAGAGCCGCCAGCCGTAGTTGGCGGCGATGTAGCCCTCGAGGGTGCTCTGATCCTTCGGAGGGCGCACCCGGACCCAGAGGTAGGACAGCACGCAACGGACAGCCTCCAGGAGCCCGAGGTTCTTCAAGGCGTTGAGGGGCTTGATGGGGTAGGCATAGAACTTGCCTTGGTAGTAGATGCGGCTCGAGCGGGGCCGCAGCAGGAAGTCCTCGGCGGGGAGGATCTCGTGCCACAACGCCTCCACCTCAGCCACCTTGGTGAAGAATCGATGGCCCCCGATGTCAAAGCGCCAGCCGTCGCGCACGACGGTCTGGCTGATCCCGCCCACCACGTCGGTGGCCTCCAGCACGGTGCAAGGGTGCCCGGCCTTCCCGAGCTGGTACGCCGCTGTCAGCCCGGCCGGTCCCGCTCCGACCACGACAACTTGACCGGGGTCGGCGTGAACGGGGACGTCGGGGGAAGGGGTCATTGGCGATGGTGCTCTCTCAAGCGCAGGAGTCGCAGATCCTAGGGACGAGCCGGGGGGGAGGCTCCGGTTCGGCGCGTCGGTGCAGGCCGCTACCGTGACCCGTCGTGCGCCGCCCGTGCAAGCCCGAGCTGGTGGTGACGGCGGCCGTCGTCTACGTCCCCTACCTGCTCTCGTCGCCGGGCCGGGTCAGCGCCGACAGCAACCAGTACCTGTACCTCGATCCGGGAGCGTTCCTCGGGCGAACCGTCGACCTCTGGGATCCCACCATCGGGGCGGGGACCGTTCCGCACCAGCACCTCGGCTACGCCTTCCCGGTGGCTCCGCTCTTCTGGTGCCTCGACCGGATTGGACTTCCCGACTGGGTCGCCCAGCGCCTCTGGCTGGGCACGCTCACGTGGCTTGCGTTGCTGGGGGCTCGCTGGCTCTTCCTCCAGCTGGGCACCGGTCGGGTGGCCGCGATGGCAGGCGCCCTCATCTACGGGTTCACGCCGTATCAGCTGGCCTTCACCGCCCGGATCTCCGTGCTGCTCATGCCGTGGGCTGCGCTGCCGTGGATCGTCGGCCTGACCATGCGGGCCACCCGCGGGACGGGCTGGAAGGCACCCGCCGGTCTGGGCCTGGTGCTCCTGCTGGCCGGTGGCATCAACGCGTCGTCGCTGCTGCTCGTGGGCCTGGCACCGGCGCTGTGGGTGCTGCTCGACACGATCCGCGGTCCGGCCCGGAGCGTGCTGGCGGCGGCGGTGCGAGTCGGCGTGATCAGCCTCGGGGTATCGGTCTGGTGGCTGGCAGGTCTGCGCCTCCAGGGGAGCTACGGCCTCCCGGTCCTGCAGCTCACCGAGAACCTGCGCACCGTGGCCGAGCGATCCTCGCCGGGCGACGTCCTCCGGGGCCTGGGCAACTGGTTCTTCTACGGGCGAGACCCGTCGGGCTTCTCCCTCGACCAAGCGGCTGCCTACGACAGCAACGCAGTGGTGGTGGCGCTCACCTACGCCGTCCCCGTGGCCGGCCTGGCGGCCGCCCTGCTCGTCCGGTGGGCCTACCGCACCTACTTCTGCCTCCTCGTGCTGGTCGGCACCATCGTCTCGGTGGGGTCGTGGCCCTTCGATGATCCCTCTCCCTACGGCCGGGCATGGAAGGCCTTCGCCAGTGACACCTCGTTCGGGCTGGCCTTCCGCAACAGCCCCCGCGCCGTGCCGGTGGTGGTACTCGGCCTGGCCGGGCTTCTCGCCGCCGCGGTGGCGGCAGCTCCGCGACCACGCTGGCATCGCGCGGCCGCGGGGCTGGTGGCGGTGCTGGCACTGGGGGCCCTGCTGCCCGTGTGGCGGGATGGCTACCTGTCTGGCGGGCAGGATCGTCCCGAGGACCTACCGGAGTACTGGCTCGCCGCGGTCGCCGACCTCGACGCCGGCGACCATGCGACCCGCATCCTCGAACTCCCAGGATCGACCTTCGCGGGCTATCGATGGGGCAACCTGGTCGACCCCCTCACGCCTGGCCTCACGGGCCGTCCGTACCTGGCCCGGGAGGTGCTGCCCCACGGCACCGCGGCATCGGTGAACCTGCTCGATGCGCTCGACCATCGAGCCCAGCTGGGGGTGCTCGAGCCGGCGTCGATCGCCCCCATCGCTCGGCTCTTCGGCGTCGGCACCGTGTCGCTCCGAGCCGACCTCGAGCAGTCGGCTCGGAGCTTCTCGCCGCCTCCGGGCCCGGTCTGGAAGGCCCTGCAGGATGCGCCCGGGTTGGCCCCGCCCCGCCGCTACGGGCCACCCGGCGGCAACGGCCGAGACCCCGACTTGCCGTCGGTCGCCCTGTTCGACGTGGAGTCCCCTCGCCCGATCGTGCGAACCGCCCCTGTCGAAGCCCCCACCGTGCTGGCCGGCGACGGCGACGGGATCGTCGACGCCGCCACCGCGGGTCTGCTCGACGGCGACGGGTTGGTGCTGGAGTCCTCGGCGCTGGAGGACCGCCAGCTCGGCGCCGCGTTGGAGGAGGGTGCCCACCTGGTGCTGACCGACTCGAACCGGCGTCGGATCCAGACCTGGTTCTACGGCCTACGGGACACGAGGGGTCGCACCGAGCGTGCCGGGGAGACGGCGGCGGACCCCACGGGTTACGACTTCCGGCTTGACCCGTTCCCGCGTGGCGACGACGAGGACCGGACGGTGGTGGAGCAGGTAGGGGGGCGGGTCGAGGTCACGAGCGATGGTGGTCCTGAGCGTCCGGAGGATCGCGGGGCCAACGCGTTCGATGGCGATCCCGTCACGGCCTGGCGGGTGGGGGGCGTCGATCCGCGCGGTCAGGCGATCACGGTCCGTCCCGACCCGATCCCCACGGTGGACGAGGTGCGCCTCCTGCAGCCCCCCTCGGCGCGAGCCGGACGGGCCGTGCGCTCGGTCCGGCTCACGATCGGCGACGGTGCGCCCATCGACGTCCAGCTGGGCCCGGAGTCCCTCCAGGCACCCGGGCAGCCGGTCCCGATCCCGACCCAGCCCGCCTCACGCCTGCGGGTCGAGATCACCGACATCGGCAGGCCCGGCGCCGACGATGCCCTCACGCCGGTGGGGTTGGCCGAGATCCGGCTCGGGTCGACACAGCTCGCCGAGGTGGTGCGCCTACCGGTGGACCTGCTCGACCGCGTGGGTGAGCGGCTGGATGGCCACAGCCTGGACATCGTCTTCACCCGGCTTCGCCTGGACCTCCCCGACATCGATCGCCAGGACGACGAGTCGCACCTCGATCGTCGCTTCGAGCTCCCGACGGCCCGCTCGTTCGGGCTCCAAGGGACCGCTCGGAGAACCGACGCCGCCGTCGGCGCGGGGGCCGCGTCCCCCGCGCTTGCCTGTCGCGCCGACCTCCTGATGCTCGACGGCCGTGCCCTGCCGGTCCGGTTGGTGCCCGACTCGGCTTCTGGCACCTCGGCCTCCATCACTGCGTGCGCAAGCCTCGACCTCGCCGTCGGGTCCCATCGGCTGACGGCCAGCACGGGCCGGGTCAGCGGCTGGGACCTCGACCAGGTGGTGCTCTCCACGGATGCCCGGGGCCATCCCGCCGACGTCGGGGTCCGGAGCGCGCCGGCCCGTCCGGCGCCCGCCGTTCGCACCACCGCCACCTCGGCCGCGGCTGTTGACGCGAAGGTGTCCTCTGACGGCACCCCCTTCTGGTTCGTCCTCGGCCAGAGCGCCAGCGAGGGGTGGTCCTTGGAGGCGGAGGGCGCATCCGTGGGCCCCCGCACGCTCGTCGACGGCTACGCCAACGGCTGGGCGCTCACCCCGGACGACCGGGGCACCGTGACCGTGCGCCTCCAGTGGGGACCGCAGCGACTGGTGTGGGTGAGCATGGCGGCCTCGGCGGTGGCCGTGCTCGCCTGTGCGGTCATCCTGCTCCGTCGCCGCCCAGGAGACGTGCCGACCCTCGGCGCGGCCCCGATCCTCCGGTGGCCCACCGCTCTCGGACCCCGACCGTGGACGACCGTCGCGGGGACGACCGCGGCCGTCGCAGGTGTCGCTCTCCTCGTCGCCACACCGGTGGTCGCCGCCGTGGCCGCCGCAGTGACCATCGCGGCGGGGCTGGTGCCGCGTGGGCGGATCGTCTTGCTGGCGGTCGCTCCCATGGCGCTCGTCGCCAGCCGGGTGCTGACCGAACGCCCGTCGCTGGCCTGGCTGGCCCTGGCCGCGGTGGGTGCCGACCTCCTGCTCAGCCGCGGCGAGATCAGCCCTTCGCCGGGATGACCTCAAGCGCCAGGTCGGGGGTCACCAACCGGCGCCGCCACTCCCAACGGTCACCGAACTGCTCCCACGCGAAGCTGGCGGTGGGCAGCAGGACCTCGAGGTTGTCGTCCACGACCCGGAACACCATCCGCTGCTGCGCTGCCGGGGCACGCAGCGCGGCGTCAGCGTCGGCGCCGTACCCGAGGGTGATCGTGAGCAGCCCGCGCGGTGGCACCACGAGGTCGACCGAACCGGGAGCCCCTCCGATGGTGACGGCGGGAAGCGCGACGCCAGCCGCTGCGGAGCGACGGAGCGTACGCCCTGCCACCTCGAGCTCCACCGCGACGACGGCCGCCCCGCCCGCGTCTCCTGCCGTCACCTGCAGCTCGAAGGCGCGGGCGCGCCGGACCTCCACCGGCAGGAGCTCCACCGTGAAGTCCACGGGATCCTCCTTTGGTCCGAGGTCTTCCTGAGGCGCGGTCGCCACCTGCAGGTAGGGGGTGCGCGCAGGCTGCTCGGCGATGAGGTCGAGCATCGAGGGCTCCTCGTCCACGGCGTACAGGATGCGGTCGTCGAGCCGTGGCCCGTTCGAAGCGAAGGGGTTGAGGTACAAGAGGTAGCGCTTCGCGTCTCCGACGAAGACGATGGCCGGACCGCCGACGGACTCCACGCTGGTGCGCCACTCGTCCTGTGGTGCGCTCAGCTTGTGGTTCACGTCGATCCGGCTGATGGCCGTGGGGATCGTCGCCACCACCAGGACGGCGGCGAGGCCGGCGGCCCCGCGCGGGTGGCGGTGGTGGAGGTGCACCAGGGCGACCGCGATGAGCACGGCCCCGCTGGCGTAGAGGGACAGGTAGTAGATGGGGCCGCTGATGCGGGTGAACT
>DAIQBC010000029.1:0-13641 GCA_036781345.1 Acidimicrobiales bacterium
CCGCTGCCGCCGCCGATCTTCATCGGCAGCGCCACGACGTAGGCCCCAGTGAGCGGCAGCCGATCGAGCGCGGTGAGGTTCTCGAACCCCGGGATGTTGCGCTCGTAGAGGATACGGTGCGACTCGAACAGCGTCGACTGGCCGAAGTCGATGCTCGCCGAGTCGATGCCGACGGCCTTCACGCGTCGGTTGGCCACGAGCCATCGGGCGGAGTCGGCGCTGGACGGCCTTCGTGGTCGGCCCTGGCTTGGCCATGCCGCGACGGGCCAGGCCCCAGCCGCGACGGAGCGCTTGCTGGGCCCGGTCGGGCAGATGCTGGGTGGCGGCGCGGGCCAGTGGCAGAGCCCGGCGCCGACCGTCGTGGACTGCCCGCCGACTGGGCCCGAGCACGAGCCGGCGGCCGTCCCGCGCCACCCGCGCCACCCCGCGACGGGCTGCCCGGTGGATGGGGCCCGGCTCGACCGCGCTGATGGCCACCTCGAGCCGAGACGCCGTCGCGCGCGTTCGCTCGTCGATGTCGGCCACCACGGCCTCCGTTCGGGTCGCAGACTCGACCAGCGACTGCAGGGCTTCAACCCGGGTCGCCGCCTCTTCTCGAAGCCTGACGAGCGCGGCCTCGAGGTCCCGGACGCGCTCGCGGTGCTCGGCCTCGAGGTCCCGGACGCGCTGGCGGTGCTCGGCCTCGGCCCCGCTCCGCTCCTCACGCAGCTCCTGCTCGCGCTCCTGGAGACGGTCGATGGCAGCCTGGCGCTGGTCGGCGTGCCGCTGGGCCACGGCCCCGTCGAGGATGAGCCGACGCACCCGTCCTTCGTCGGCCGGGAGCTCCTTGGGCAAAGGTGCACCGGCATCGCGGCACAGCCTGGCGTAGAGCGCCCGCAAGGTGGGGCTGGTGCCCGCGTCGCCCAAGCCGACGCCGATCGTGTGGTGGCGCAGATCTGAGCGAACTCGGGGCGGGGCAGGTTCAAGATCGGCGAACGCGCACAGCCGCGCGATCTCACCCTCGGGGTCGACGAAGAAGGTGTCGTAGTGCGTCACGATCAGGCGGTCAGCCGGCACGAGTTCGAGGACGGTGGCGTAGTAGCGCTCCCACAGCGCCAGACCCAGCGAGTAGGAGTTCTGGTTCCGGCGCTTGAGCGACAAGGCCACCTCGAGCGGATGCCGCACACACAGGATGAAGCGGAGATCGGGTTGGAGGTCGAGCCAGTAGCCGGCGGTCAGGCAGAGACGTGGGTCCTTGAAGCCCCAGTGGTCCTGCGCGCTGAGGGCGGTCAGCGCGGCCGTGGCGGCCTCGGCGATGTGGGCCACCCGTGGATCGTCCACCGCTCGAGGCGGCAGGTCGGGTGGGTTGTCCCACGCTCCCCCGGTGGCCTCGAGGAGCTCGTCGTTGCAGGTGACGATGGCCTTGTTCTCCCAGAAGCCCTCCGGGTTGTCATCCGCGGGGTCGATGAGCTCCTCGGCCCCGCTCCCGATCAGGTGGAGTCCGGAGTCGTGCAGGGCGCGCGTGATCATCGATGTACCCGACCGGTGCATCCCGGTGATGGCGATCGGACCCTTCGACACCCCTCCCCCTCTCGTCTGCCGGTCCGTGCCTGGGTGGCGTCGTCACGGCCGGACCCGTCTCACTGTGAACTCCAGTGAGGGAGACAGGCATGGTAGCGGTCCCCGGCAATGCTGCTCGCCGTGCTTGGCCATCCCGTCGATCGCGATGCGGGCCGACCTCTCCGCGTGCAGATCGTCGGTCGGGCGCCCACCGAGCATCGAAGGGCCGCGCCGTGGTATGCAGCCCAGATGCGCGGGCTTCGTTCCTCTGTCATCTCCGTGGTCATCCTGGGTTCGCTGGGTCTCGTGCCCACCGCGGCGTCGGCGACGCCTCCACCGCCCACCTATGCGGTGCGTGAGAGCGTCGAGCAGCTCGTGGTCACCGGAGCCAAGCCCGGCGCGCGGGTGGAGGTGCTGCGCTCCGAGGCCCTTCGCAGCCACGGTCGCAGGGTCCAGAGCGCCGTCGCTGACGACTTCGGCAGCGCCCTGTTCCGTCACCTTGAGCCCGGGAGTGGCTACGCGGTGCGGGTGGGCACGTCGGTCACCCGGGGCCTGGTCGTCGACTCCGTGGAGTCGTCCCTTCCCGACCAGTCGCACTACGACGGGCAGGTCCTCGCTGAAGGCTTCCAGTACATCGAGACTCGCGATGGCACCGAGCTGTCAGTGAACGTGGTGCTTCCGGGACCCGCCGAGAACGGTCCCTATCCCACCGTCGTGGAGTACAGCGGCTACGACCCGTCGAACCCGACGGGTGGGGCGATCCCTGGAGGGATCGACCCGACGCCGCTGTGCGGTGCACTCCCGATCCTGTGCAAAGCACCCGCCCAGCCGGCGTCGCTGCTCGCTGGGCTGATGGGCTACGCCGTCGTGGGCGTCAACGTGCGGGGCACGGGCTGCTCAGGCGGCGCCTATGACTTCTTCGAGGAGCTGCAGGTCCTCGACGGATACGACGTGATCGAGACCGTTGCCGCGCAGGACTGGGTGGCCGGTCACCGGGTGGGGATGGTGGGGCTGTCCTACCCGGGCCTCTCCCAGCTCTTCGTGGCCCGGTCCCAGCCGCCCAGCCTGGCCGCCATCACCCCGCTGTCCGTCTACGGCGACACCGGCACCGGCGTGCTGCGCCCCGGAGGGATCCTCAACACCGGCTTCGCCACCTCTTGGGCCGACCAGGTGCTGGCCAACGCCCGCCCGTCGGGCACGGCGTGGGTACGCAAGGTCATCGCCGACGGTGACACCACCTGCGCCGCCAACCAGCGGCTTCGGCTCCAGAACGTCGACGCCACGCAGAAGGCGCTCGACAACCCGTACTACACGGAGGAGGTGGCCGCCCCGCTCGACATCCGCCGGTTCGCCGGCGAGATCGAGGTGCCGGTGTTTCTCGCCTCCGCGTGGCAGGACGAGCAGACAGGCCCGTCCTTCGCCGACCTGCTCGACAAGTTCGATGCGGCGCCCGTCACCCGCTTCACCCTCTACAACGGGCTGCACGCCGACGGCTTCGCGCCCCAGGTCCTCGCCGAGTGGGAGGCCTTTCTCGACCTCTACGTGGCCGACAAGGTGCCCCACATCCCGCCCCTGATCCGATTCCTCACGCCGGTGTTCACGCAGGCGATCTTCGGTGGTGGGGTCGGGTTGCCGCCCGACCGCTGGACAGGAGTGCGGACGGCCGACGAGGCACGGGCTCGCTTCGAAGCGGAGCCGCCGGTCCGCGTCATCTACGAGAGCGGCGCGGGCGCTGGCGTCGCTCGAGGCTTACCGGTCGGCGCGTTCGAGCACACGGCGGCGCAGTGGCCCGATCCCGACACCTCGGCTCGGCGTTGGTGGCTCGCCCCCGACGGGACGCTGAGCGGGGGGCCCGCGGCCGGTCCGACGACAGCGGTCGCCATCCATCCCGATCCGGGGGTGGGCGGCACCACCTTCTGGTCCGGGGGGAGCTCGTCGATCTGGACTGCCCTCCCGGCCTACGACTGGCGGCAGGCCGCGCCCGGCACACAGGCCACCTTCCAGACCGCGCCGCTGACCGAGCCCGTGACGATGCTCGGCACGGGCAGCGTCGATCTCTGGGTCCAGTCCTCCGCGGCCGACGCTGATCTCGAGGTCGTGGTGTCGGAGGTGCGCCCCGACGGCCAGGAGATGCTCGTGCAGACCGGACGACTGCGGGCCAGCTATCGGGCCCTCGAACCGGAGTCCACGGAGCTGCATCCGGTCCAGCTCGGGCGGGAGGACGGCATCGCGCCGCTGCGGCCGGGTGCGTGGACCAAGGTCCGGGTGTTGGTGCCGGCCTTTGGCCACGTGTTCCGTCCCGGGTCGAGGATCCGAGTGGCGGTGAACACGCCGGGCGGCGATCAGGCCAGCTGGGCGTACGAGCTGCTCGACCTCGACGCCACCACCGAGCACCTCATCGGCACGGGTGGCGTGGCACCGTCGTCTCTCGCACTCCCGGTTCTGGCGGGCGTCCGCGTCACCACACCCCTGCCTCGCTGCCCGTCGCTGCGGGGCCAGCCGTGCCGGCCCACCCAGCCGATCGACAACGTGGTGGGGGCGGTGCCGCCTCCATCGCGCCCTGCCCCATGCGCAGGGGTCGGCTCCGCCACGGGTACTGGGGTCGACGCACGGCGGGCGTCGGACCGTCTGCTGCGCAACTGCCTGCATCTCAATCAGATCCAGGTGCTGGGCAGCCACAACAGCTACAAGCAGCCGGTGACCCCGGAGATCTTGGCCGTCCTGCGGGCCTTCGATCCGGCCCTGGCGTCCTCGCTCGAGTACTGGCATGCGCCGCTCGAGGAGCAGTTCGCCGAGCAAGCCATCCGCCAGATCGAGCTCGACGTGTTCGCCGATCCCGAGGGCGGTCTCTACGCCAAGCGGGTGGGCCTCGGGGTCGTCGGGCTCCCGAACACGCCACCCCCAGAGCTCCTCCAGCCCGGCTTCAAGGTCCTCCACGTCCAGGACCTCGACTTCAACGCGTCCTGTCTGACCTTCGTGGACTGCCTCCGCCAAGTCGATGCCTGGTCCGACGCCAACCCCACCCACCTGCCCGTCGCGATCCTCGTGGAGCTGAAGGACGAGCCGATCCCTGATCCGTTCAGCTTCGGGTTCGTGGTGCCGCACGTCATCGGACCTTCCGAGCTCGACGCCCTCGATGCGGAGATCCGGTCCGTCTTCACCGAGGACGAGATGATCACCCCCGACGACGTTCGGGGTACGCGGGCCACGCTCGAAGAGGCGGTGCTGGCCGGTGATTGGCCCACCCTCGAGCGGGCCCAGGGTCAGGTCCTGTTCTTGATGGACAACGGCGGGGCTGACCGAGCGGCCTACGCGGCCGGCCGCCCGTCACTCGAGGGACGGGTGCTGTTCACCAACTCGGAGCCGGGTTCGCCCGACGCCGCCTTCGTGAAGGTCAACGACCCCATTCCGAACGTGGCACGGATTCAGGGGCTCGTGGCGGCCGGGTACGTCGTGCGCACAAGAGCCGACGAGCCCACCGTTCAGGCTCGTAGTGGGGACACGACCCAGCGGGACGCGGCGGTGGCCAGCGCTGCGCAGTGGGTCAGCACCGACTATCCCCTGGCGGGCACCTCGCCGTTCTCGAGCTACTACGCATCGATACCCTTGGGCGCGCCCGCGCGCTGCAACCCGGTCAACACCGGCCCGCGCTGTCGCAACGGGGGTCTCGAGAGGCTCTGACTCGACGGCGTCACCGGTCGAGCGCCTCCAGCACCCTGTGCACCTGGTGGTCCCACGACCAGTGGGTCTCTGCCGCGGCCTGGCCCCCCGCGCCCAGGCGGTGTCGCAGCCCGGGGTCGGCGCTGAGCCGCCGAAGGGCGGCCACCAGCGCCACCGGGTCGTTCGGCGGCACGAGGAGGGCGTCGACATCGTGGGTGAGGCGCTCCCGCAGCTGCCCCACCGCTGGCGCCACCACCGGGAGCCCCGCGGCCAGGTACTCGGCCAGCTTCAGCGGTGAGTAGTGGTAGGTCGACCCGGTGGGCGCCAGGACCAGGGCGACGTCCATGGCCGCGAGGAGGGCGGGCAGCTCCTGGTGCGTGACGGTGCCGGTGAACACGGCCTCCACCCCCCGGGCCCGGGTCAGAGCCTCGATCCTGGGACGCTCCGGGCCGTCGCCCACCAGGAGCAGTGTTGCCTTGTCCAGGCCCGAAGCGGCCTCAACGGCCTGCTCGACGGCGTGGAAGCGGCGGAAGCTGCCCACCCAGCCCACCACGAAGCGCCCTTCGAGCCCGAGCCGTTCCCGCATGACGGTGGCGTCGATGTCGTCTCGGAAGAGGTCGAGGTCGACCCCGGTGGGCGTGCACAGGATCCGTTCCGCCGGGACGCCGAGGCGCATCGCCTGCTCGGCCACCTCCTCGGTGCCGCACGCCACGAGGTCAGCGGCGCGAAGCGCGGGGGCCTCGACCCGCTGCTCGAGCCACCGTCCCCATCCGGGACGTGGGGCCCCCCACTGGTCGGCCTCCCACACCACCGTGGCCGGCACGAACAGCACCGACGGGACACTGAGCGCCTCGGCGAGCGCAAGGCCGGCGTTCTGGAAGAGCTCATGGCGCTGCCAGACGAACGCCACGTCGGTCCCTCGCCAGGGTCCGGCGGGATCGAGCCGGAAACGACGCGCCTGGCGCCAGCCCCGGACGTCCTTCATCGCTGTCTTGACCGGGCCCGGGACGTGCCGGCGCAGTCTCGGGGTCGCCGTGCTGCTCTGCGTGGGGTTCGATCCCTGGCTCCGGACGGCGGCGGGGTCGGTGACGCCCCGAGGGGTAGCGACCCACGCTTGTCCGAGCACCCGTTCGGCGGCGCTGGCCCACCCGGCGGTGCTGACCAGCGCCGCCACCGGTCCCTGCTGTTCGGTTCCCGGGCCAGCCACGACGAAGATCGCTCCGGCCACGATCGGAGGTTAGACCCGTCATGTCCGGCGTGGTTGCCGCCTCCGCGCGACGGGTACCGTGTCGACAGCATGCTCGCGCCGCCCCCAGACCGGCTCCCGGTGGGCACGACCGCGGTCGACCCTCGCACGCCGAACCTGTTCATCATCGGCGCTCCGAAGGCGGGCACCACGTTTGTGCACGCGGCCCTCGGGCGGGTGCCCTCGGTCTACATGACGCGCGTGAAGGAGCCGGGGTTCTTCGCTTCTGAGCGTGAACAGCGGCGGGGCGTGGGGTACTACCTTGACGCCTACTTCTCCAAGGCGGCGGGTCACGCGATCCGGGGCGAGTCGACGCCTTGGTACCTCTACTCGGAGCTGGCCCGGCAGGGCATCGCCGATCTGCGCCTGACGAGCCCACCGCGGCTGCTCGTGCTCGTGCGGCGTCCGGCTGACCGGGCCTATTCGATGTACCTCGACCAGGTGAGGCTGGGCCGGGAGAACCGGACCTTCGAGGCTGCCGTCGAGGAAGAGCTGGCGGGCCTGGCGGCCGGGAAGCTCGATTCCAACGTGCGACAGCGCTACGTGTGGTGCGGCCTGTACTCCGAGCACATCGAGCGATGGCAGTCGGACTTCGGGGCCGAGCACGTCCACGTCCTCTGCCTCGAACGGCTGACCGCCGACCCTCTGGGGTCGTGGCAGGAGCTGGCCGCCTTCCTCGAGCACGATCTCGGACCGTCGCGCCTCGAGGAGGTGGGCATTCGTGACCGAAACGGCGCCGGGGCGTTGCGGTGGCCGCGCGTCGACGCCTTCGTCCGGTCCTTCGAAGGAGGTGACCACCCGCTGATCGAGGGCGCGAAGCGCGTTCTCCCGCCTGGTCTCCACCGGCGAGTCCTCCAGCGGGTCGGTCGTCTGAACCGAACCCCGGCCCCCGACCTGGGCGTCGACTCGCATCAGGCGATCCTCCGTGCCCTCGACGACTACTTCCAGGCAGAAGCGGAGCGGCTCGGCCTCCTGATGGGGAGACGGCTGACCGAGTGGGAGGGGCGATTGGGCGACGTTGACCACCTGCCCTCGCCGCCCGCGCCCGTTCCCAACGTGGTACGGCCTCTTCGGGTGCTCCACCTGGTTGCCCGCAGCCACCGGCGCGGCGCCGAGCTGGCAGCCGTTGAGCTGGCCGACGAGCTCGACCGCCGCGGCCACCACAACTCGGTCGTCGCCCTCGGACCGGCCACCGACGGAGGCCAGGAGACGGGCATGGTGCCGCTGGTGAGCTCCGTAGGGGTCGGCCTGCCAGACCTGCTCAGCCGAGCTTGGAAGGTTCGTCGGCTGCTGGCGGAGGACCCCCCCGATGTGGTGTTCGCTCACGGCGGCTGGGCCGCGCAGGTGATCGCGCTGGCCGCCCCCCGCCGCGGCCCGGTGCTGGTCTGGCAGCGGATCCTGGGCTTTCCCCCCACGGTGTGGCAGCCGGGCCGCCGCTGGTGGTGGCAGATCGTGGCCCGCCGGTTCGACGTCGGCGTCGCCCTCACCGCAGAGCTCGAGGCGGAGCTCAGGCGGCTGGGGTTCGACCGTCCCATCTGGGTCATCGCCAACTCGCGCCACCCCGACCGATTCCTCGACCTGGACCGCCGGGAGTCTGCCGCCGAGCTCCGAGCCGAGCTCGACGTTCCCGAGGACGTGGCGCTGGTGGGGTTCGTTGGCCATCTGGTGCACCAGAAGCGACCTGAGCGAGCTCTGGAGGTGTTGGCCCGAGTCCTCGAGCAGGGGCGCGCTGTCCACCTTGTCATCGCCGGCGGCGGTCCCCTGCGCCCGACGCTCGAACGAGAGGTCCGGAAGCGCAAGCTCGATCCCTTCGTGACGTTCCTCGGGCATCGCCCGGACGTCGAGCGGGTGCTCGGAGGCGTGGAGCTCGTGCTCCTCACGAGCGATCTCGAGGGCATCCCCGGCGTGGCGATCGAGGCGCTGATGTCGGGTTGCCCGGTGGTGACCTTCCCCGCCGGCGGCGTGAGCGAGGTGGTGCAGGACGGCGTGACCGGCGTCGTGCTGTCGGCCCACGACCCGGCCCTGATGGCCGACGCAGTCGTGCGGTTGCTCGACGACGACAGCACGCGCGAGGCGATGAGCAGAGAGGGTCGCCTTCAAACGGTTCGCTTCAGCTCGTCGTTGACGGCAGACGTCTACGCTGAACGGCTCGAGTCCTTCCTGAGCCAGCGCTGAACCACGAACCAGAGCAGCAGGCTCCCGGCCGACAACCCTCCCAACCGCAGGAGGAGGCCGAGGCCGCTTGTCCCTTCGTCGTTGTCCGGTGGCTGTGGTGAGGCGACCGATGGTGGCGGGGTGGCCGGTCGAGCAATCGTGGTCGTCACCGCTGGAGGACCCGCCGCCGACACTGGCCGACCGGCAGCCGCAGGCGGCCCGGGGGGCTCGATGGCGGGCGAGGGGCCGCAGTCAGGCGCGCCACCCGCCAGCTCGAGGGTCCCGGGGGAGGGGTCGTTGTCCTCGACGATCCGTCCGCACACGTCGTTGGCGCTCACCAACGCCTCGCCGGGCCGAACCACCGCTTGCCGGTTCCCCCGCACGACGAGTCCGTCGATGCCACTGAAGGACAGCGGTGATCGCGTGGCGAGCTGATCGCTGGTGTTGTCGAGCACGTAGTAGGAGCTCCGCCGCTCGCCATCCGGAGGCGCCGCGATCATGTTCAGGATGTGGCCTTCCAGTCGGTTCCGGGCGATCACGATCCCGGAGACCGGGCCGCGGCCGGCGGCGGCCACGAACAAGAGACGGCCCGGGCCCACCTGGTTGTCGAGGATGTGGACGTTCTGCACGCCCCACGAGGGGCTGTTCGGCTCGAGGTCGATGGTCGCTCGTCGTGTATCGGTGATCGTGTTGCGCTCGATGACGACGTCGCGCCCCGCGGTGATGGCGATCCCCTGCCGACCGCTGCGCTCGAAGAGCGAATCGTGGATCCAGACCCGTTCGGACCACCGGAGGTCATCGTGGCGCCCGAGGTACACGAAGTCGCCGTACACGTCGAGCACGTGCACCCGAGCGAGCTCGACGTCGGTGGCGCCTTCGATCCGAATGCCGTGCTGGCCAACCACCTCCTCCTGGTAGGCGCGATCGTCGAGGCCGGCGTAGGGGTTGGCGCCGGAGATCTCGAGGTCGTGGATCACGATCCCGGCGCCACCGATGATGGCAAGGTGGGCACGTTCGAGGTCACCCGTGGTGGTCGCGAACAGCCGGGCGCCGTTGCCAGCGAGCGTGAGCCCGTGCCGCTCGGTGATCCGCAGGGTGCCCTCCACCCGGTAGGAGCCGTCGTCATCCAGGCGGACCACACCGCCGTCGGGCGTGCGGTCGATGAGCGACTGGAGCTCGACGGTCACGTCGTCGCGGCCGGTGGCATCGATCCCAGTCGGCGTCGGAACGAGGGGCGGCTCCTGCCAGCCGGTCGCCCATCCGAGCAGCGGCACGACGAGGAGCGCTCGCAGGATCGACATCTCGGGGACGCAACGTAGTCGGCGGACCGGGTGTGGAGCTCGGCCGGAGTTTGGGCAAACCTTTCCTTGAACACTCTGCGTGGTCGTGGAGTATGGTGGTGCGGCGGCCGGGACACATGCATGATCCGGTTGCGTTCGCCGAGACAGGGCGAGGCAGGGCGGAAACGGGGGGCATGTGCGAGGACGCACCGCGACGAGGCAGCAGGCAAAACCGACCGATCAGAACCTTGCGGGCACCGTGTACCGGTGGGTGCAACGCGCTGACAACCTGTCGCTGGTGCTGCTCGACATTGGCATCGTCATGGTGGCCTGGATGCTCGCGTTCGTCGCCGGCTTCGAGTCGGCCATCCCCGCTGACGCCCGTCCTCTCGCGATCCCGGTGCTGTGCCTCCCGATCGTCATCCAGATCGCGGTCCACAAGCTCGCTGGGCTCTATGGCCCGGTGTGGCGCTTTGCCTCCGTGGAGGAGGCGCTCCGGGTGGTCATCGCTGTGGCGACGGGAACTGCGGCATCGACGATCGCGTTGGCTGCCACCGCAATGATCGCCGGGGTGGATCTGCCGATGTTCACGGCCCCTCCTGTGGCTGCGTTGCTGATGCTGCTGGGCTGTGGAGGTGTTCGGTTCCAGTCCCGCCTGTTCGCGCTGGAGCGGCAGCGCTCGCGCGGCGAGAGCAGACACCGCACGTTGATCGTCGGCGCCGGGAGCGCCGGCGTCGCCGTCGCCCACGAGCTGTCGCTGACGCAGGCGGGAAGGGACGTCCTCGTCGTCGGCTTCGTCGATGACGACGAGCACCTGCAGCGACGGTCGGTGCGGGGGATCCCAGTGCTGGGTGACACGAGCTCCCTCGAGGAGCTGACCGCCGAGTTCGACATCGACCGGATCCTCATCGCCCTCCCTGACGTCGACCGGGAGCGAACCAAGCCGATCATCGATCGGGCGCTGCGGACCTCAGCGCAGGTCAAGGTGCTGCGTTCCGGTGCGGGCCACGCTTCCGGGCTCATGGACAACATCCGTGACCTCGACCTGAGCGACCTGCTCGGGCGCGAGCCAGGCCCGGTGGACTCCGAGGACATCGCGAGATACCTCGAGGGGGCCACCGTGCTCATCACCGGCGCCGGAGGGTCCATCGGGAGCGAGATCTCCCGACAGGTTGCCCGGTATCGGCCCGGCCGGTTGGTGCTGCTGGATCGCGACGAGACGCTGCTGCACGACGTGGCCGTCGGTCCCTTGGCGGCGGCGGAGACCGTGCTCCTCGACCTCCGCGACTACGAGCGCCTCTCCGACCTGGTCCACGGCCTGCGACCCGACGTCATCTTCCACGCTGCAGCGAACAAGCACGTGCCGATCCTCGAGCGCTACCCAGTGCAGGCGGTCACCACGAACGTGCTCAGCACCTGGTGGCTGGCCAACCTGGCCGCGGAGAACGGCTGCCAGCGCTTCGTGCACCTCTCCACGGACAAGGCCGCTCACCCGTGCTCGGTGATGGGCGCCACCAAACGAGCGGCGGAGCAGATCGTGGTCGGGGTCGGCCGACGCCACGCCCTCCCCTATGTGGCGGTGCGCTTCGGGAACGTGTTGGGCAGCCGCGGGAGCGTCGTCCCCACCTTCGTCAGGCAGATCCTCGATGGCGGCCCTGTCACCGTCACCAGCCCGGAGATGACGCGCTTCTTCATGACGACTCCGGAGGCGGTCAGCCTCGTGCTGCAGTCTGGGGCGATGGCCGTCGACGGCAGGATCTTCTTGCTCGACATGGGGGAGCCCGCATCCATCCTCGCGTTGGCCCGCCAGATGATCCGCCTGGCCGGCCTGCGCCCAGACGATGACATCAAGATCAGCTTCACCGGTCTCCGGCCAGGTGAGCGGCTGCACGAACGGCTGCACGACGACGCCGAGGAGCTGCATGCGGCCGAGCATCCGTCCATCTCGGGACTGCGACCGAAGGTGACGACGGACTGGGAGCGACTGGTGGCGTCGGTGGAGGAGCTGGACCGGGCATGCGTGGTCGGGGACGATCACGACGTGCGCCGAGCCCTGGTGGACCTCCTGCGCCATGGGGGCGTCGATTGCATCCTCGAGCCGGCGCCCGCGAACGGCCACCCGGTCGCGGGCGTTCTTCAGCCGGAGGCCAATGTCACGGTCGTGGCTGACGTCGACCTCACCATCGATCTCGACCGGCGCGACCACAGCTCGTGGCGGCCGTCCGCCGAGCGGGGGCCGCGCACCGCCCGTCCGAACCCGTCCACGTCGCGTCGCCGCATCGCTCGCCGTTCGCGCTAGGGCTTGGGGAGCCAGCGGAGCGCACGGCTATCATCGCCCTCTCCACTCGGGCGAGTGGCGGAATTGGCAGACGCGCTGGCTTCAGGTGCCAGTGTCCGAAAGGACGTGGGGGTTCAAGTCCCCCCTCGCCCACGACCACAGCTGGGGTAACCACCCCCTACGCGGGTGACAGTCGGAGCACGGAAACGTCGGGGATGCACATGAACCGCCCCCGTACCCCACCCGCCGCCCTGCCCGACCTCATCCGCGCCCCGGTAGCGCGCTCACCGTGGCTGTGGTCGGCCGCTGAACCCGAACCATCAGGGCGACTACTGAGAAGCATCGGGCAGCCAATCAGCGGCGCGGACCGCCGTTCAGGCGTGGGCGGGTGGTGCTGGCGTGGGAGACTTTGACGGCGAAGGAGGCTCCAGGATGGATGCAGGACTCGACCTCGATCAGCACGTGATCGCCGCCGTGTGCAAGCGGTTCGGCGTGCGTCGCCTGTCGATCTTCGGCTCGGCGGTCACCGGTGACTTCTCACCCGAGCGGAGCGACGTCGACTTCCTCGTTGAGTTCGACACCGACCTCGAGAGTCGTTTCGATGCGTACTTCGGGCTCAAGGACGAACTGGAGCGCATCCTCGGCCGCCCCGTCGATCTCGTGATGCCCAAGTCGCTGGACAACCCGTACTTCGCGGCGTCCGTCGAGCGCAGCCGCCAGGAGCTCTATGCAGCCTGAATCGGCTGCGCTGCTCTGGGACGCACGTCGAGCGGCCGAGCTCATCGGTTCGTTCATCACCGGCCGGACCTGGAGCGACTACCTCGACGACCCGATGCTGCGCTCGGCTGTTGAACGCCAGTTCGAGATCAGCGGGCCTTGATGTAGGTCGCGTCCAGGTACACGTAGGGAAAGCTGACGTGATCGAGGCGTCGGCTCCGGAACACCGCCACTTCTTCGTCGATGCCGACGCAGATCCGCGACACCGTCGACTTCGACACCCCGGACTCGCAGCCCAGCGCCCGGACCAAGTCGTCGACCTTCCGGGTGCTCGTGCCGGTCGTGTAAGCGGTCATGATCACGCCCCACAGGGCCTTGTCCACGCGGCGGCGCGGTTCGAGCAGCGACGGGAAGAACGACCCGACCCGGACCTTCGGGATCCGCAGCTCCACGTCCCCCGCCGGTGTCGAGAGCAACCGGGACCGAGACCCGTTGCGCTGATTCGACCGAGCATCGGTGCGTTCGTGCGGGCCCGCACCGATCGCAGCAGTCAGCTCCGCGTCGATCAGCTCCTGCATCCCGACCTCGAGCAGCCGGCGGAACAGCTCCTTGCTGTCACCATCGCCCAAGCGCGCCAACAGGTCAGCAACTCGGGCATCATCGTCATGGGTCATCGCGTGGTCTCCTTCAGTGAGTGCTTTCGCAGGTCTCACCAAGAATCACGCGATGGCCCACCCCACCGGGGGGACCGTCTCGCTACTTCCACC
>DAIQBC010000030.1:0-13528 GCA_036781345.1 Acidimicrobiales bacterium
GGAAGGCGACGGCGGGGAAGGCGACGGCGGGGAAGGCGACGGCGGGGAAGGCGACTGCGAGGGAGGCGGCGGCCGACCGAGCTCGCGCGGCTCCGGGGTCCCGTGCCGAGGTGGCCAGGCGTGCCCTCGTTCGTGCCGCCGCGCAGACCTCCAAGGTGCCGGCGCCTCGCGCAGCAGGAGCATCGCTGCCGCCCTCCACCCGTCGGCCCGCCACCGCAGAACTCGATCGGGTCTCGATGGCCGACTCGGTAGCGCCTCCGGCGCGGCGCGAGCCAGCGGCGCCTCGCGAGGTCATCGCCCCCCCGAGGCCCGCGGCGGCCCTGACGGCCGGGCGCGACGGTGACGGACTCGAGGGCGTACGTGTGACCAGAGCATCGGCAACGCGCCCGACATCTCCGCCGTCCGTCGCCTCCGACCGGTCGGAAGCCGACGACTGGAACGCGAGCTGGATGCAGGTCGAGCTCGATGAGCCGCTCACCAGGTTCCCCCCTCCCGCCGATCGGCCGCCACGCACCCGACCGCTGCGCGCCACCTAGGGGCCAGCCGTTGACGGCGCGGGTGCCCGCGACCCCGGCCCTGCGCTCGGCCGGACTCGACGCAGGCCTCGATGTGGTCGAGGTGACCACGGCCGAACCGTTCGTGAAGGTTCGGCGGACGCTCGAGCGCCGCAAGGCCGACGGGCTCCATGGCGGCATGGCCTTCACCTACCGCCAGCCCGCCAAGTCCTCCGATCCCGGGGTTGCCCTCCGCGACGCCCGCTCCTTGGTGGTGGGTGCCCGGCGCTACCTGGTCGACGGCGCCGCGATGGAGCCGTCCGGCGGTGCCCCTCTGGGTCGGGTGGCCCGCTATGCGTGGGACGACCACTACGCGGCTCTCAAGGACGGGCTCAAGGCGATGGCGGCCCTGCTCAAAGCGGACGGGTGGCGAGCGAGGGTGCTCGCCGACGACAACGCCATGGTTGACCGGGCCGCCGCGCACCGGGCCGGCATCGGTTGGTGGGGGAAGAACGCCAACCTGCTGCTCCCCGGCCTCGGCAGCTGGTACGTGCTCGGCTCGGTGGTCACCGACGCCCCGCTGGCCAGGAGCGGAGCCCCGATCGAGGATCGGTGCGGCCCCTGCACCCGGTGCCTCGATGGGTGCCCCACCGGTGCCATCACCGCGCCCGGCGTGGTCGATGCCCGGCGCTGCCTCTCGTGGCTCCTCCAGGCCGAAGGTCCCTTTCCGATGGAGCACCGGGTGGCGCTGGGCGATCGCATCTACGGGTGCGACGAGTGCCAGGAGGTGTGCCCGCCGAACCGCCGGGCCCCCAGTTCGCAGGCCACCGGCGCCGAGCGGCCCTGGGCCCGATTGCTGGACCTCCTCGACGAAGACGACGCCGTGGTGCTCGAACGAGCCGAGCGCTGGTACATCCCGAAGCGAGACCTGCGCTACGTGCGCCGCAACGCGCTCGTGGTGCTGGGCAACGTCGGCGACCGGCACGACCCAGCGGTGGTGGCGGTGCTCCATCGTCACCTCCGGCACCCGGATCCGCTGCTGAGGGGCCACGCTGTTTGGGCCACCCGGCGGCTCGGTTGCGACGATCTCCTCCCCTCCCTCGGCGACGAGGTCGACCCGATGGTGCTGACCGAGCTGGGAGCCCCCGTCGCGTGACGCACCTGTTCGTCACCAACGACTACCCCCCGAAGATCGGCGGGATCCAGACGATGTTGTGGGAGCTCTGGCGTCGCCTGGACCCAGCCTCCTTCGCAGTGCTCACCACCGCGCACCCCGATGCCACCGCCTGGGATGCGGAGCAGCCCTACCGGATCGAGCGCTCGCGACGGTCGGTGCTGCTGCCCACTCGGTCGTTGGTTCGCCGCATCGATGCGCTGGCTGACGAGATCGACGCCGACCTCGTGGTGCTCGACCCCGCCCTCCCGGTCGGGCTGGTGGGCCCGCACCTGCGACGGCCCTACGCGGTCGTCCTCCACGGCGCGGAGGTGACGGTGCCGCGTCGCCTTCCTGGCCCCAACCTCCTGTTGCGTCGCGTGCTGCGCGGCGCCGCGCTGGTGGTGGCGGCGGGCGGCTACCCCCTGGCCGAGGGTGAGCGGGCCGCGGGGCGGCCACTTCCGAGCGTGCTCGTTCCACCGGGGGTGGACACCGACCGGTTCCGCCCGCTCGACGCTGACGAACGGGCGGCGGGACGAGCCCGCCTCGGGCTCCCGCTGGAGGGCCGGCTCATCGTCAGCCTGAGTCGTCTCGTGCCTCGCAAGGGCATGGACACCCTCATTCGCGCCGCCGCCCTGTTGGCGCCGACCCGGCCTGATCTCACCGTGGCCATCGGCGGGACAGGACGTGAGCATGATCGCCTCGCGCGGCTCGTCGCCTCCACCGGTGCCCCGGTCCGGCTGCTCGGCCGCGTCGCCCACGACGACCTGCCGATCCTCTACGGGTGCGCCGACGTCTACGCCATGCTCTGCCGCAACCGGTGGGCGGGCCTGGAGCAGGAGGGGTTCGGCATCGTCTTCCTCGAAGCGGCTGCGGCAGGCGTACCACAGGTGGCCGGCGACAGCGGTGGCGCAGCCGAGGCGGTGGTGGATGGCACAACAGGCGTGGTTGTGCGGCACCCGGCCGATCCCGAGGCGGCCGCCCGCGCGCTGGCCCGGCTGCTCGACGACGCCGAGCTGCGGGCGCAGATGGCCCGCGTCGGCCGAGCGCGAGCGGTGGCAGGCTTTGGCTTCGACGGGCTGGCGGGACGGCTCGAAGCGGCACTGAGGACATGGCAAGGTGGCTCTCGTGCCTGACCGAGCGGACCTCACGCCGGGTCGAGGGATCGTGCGCCTCTCCTCGGTCGGCACGGGCGTCCTGGTGGCGACCAGCCTGGCGGGGGCCGCCTCTCCTGACGGTGGAGGCCGGTTGCACGCCGCGGTGTCGGTGGTGTGCTTCGTGGCCGGCACCGCCGCGCTGCTGTGGGCGTATGCGTTGGGCTTGGCCCGGAGTCGCACCGACCTCGTTGGCATCCCCGGCCTCTTCCTCCTCGCCGGGGACGTCGCTCCCGCTTCGGCGCGCCGGCCGCTGCGCGCCTCCGTGGTCGTCCAAGCGGTCGTCGTCATCCTGGCCGCCTCGGTCCGCCCCTACACGGTGGTGGCCTTCGGGATCCTCGCGCCCATGTTCGGCCTCGGTCTGATGGCGGTGTGGGGAGCCCGCCACGGCACCTTCCCCGCACGGCTGCCACGGCAGGTGTCGCGCCCGCCCGTCGGTGATGGGGGAGAATGCGCAGATGGCTGACCAGGCGACCGAGACCTTGGAGATCGCCGCCCCCGCGGAGCGCATCCTCGCGGTCCTACTGGACTTCGAGGCCTATCCCACCTGGGCCCGCGACGTGAAGGGCGTGACGGTGGAGGAGAGGGACGCCGCCGGCCGCGGGCAACGGGTGACGTTTCGGGCCGCCGCCATGGGGCGCAGCACGAGCTACACCCTCCGCTATGACCACGAGGAGGACCCGCCGCGCCTCGCATGGGAGCTCGTCGAGGGCGACATCATGCGCAAGCTCGACGGGTCGTACTTGCTCGAACCAGGTGGGTCCGAGGGCCGCACGCTCGTGACGTACCACCTCGATGTCGACCTGATCATCCCCCTTCCGGGCTTCGTGAAGCGCCGAGCGGAGCAGAAGATCATCCACACCGCGCTGCGGGAGCTCCGGGCCCACGTCGAGCCGGTGTGACCCGCGTCCTCCTCTTCACCGGCAAGGGCGGTGTTGGCAAGACCACCACCGCCGCCGCCACCGCGATCCGATGCGCCGATGCCGGCCTGCGCACCGTCGTGCTGTCGACCGACCCGGCCCACTCGTTGGCGGATGCCTTCGATGTGCCTCTCGGCCCGCTGGCGGTGCCGATCAGCGAGGGTCTCTGGGGCCAGCAGCTCGATGCCCAGGAGCGCATGGAGGAGGGGTGGCACGAGATCCAGCGCTACCTGCGCGAGGTGTTCTCCTGGGCGGGCGTCGACGGGCTCGAGGCCGACGAGCTGTCGGTGATCCCGGGCCTCGACGAGATCTTCGCTCTCACAGACATCAAGGCCTACGTCGAGTCGGGTGACTGGGATGTGGTGGTGGTCGACTGCGCGCCCACCGCAGAGACGATCCGCTTCCTCTCGCTGCCTGACATCCTCTCCCGCTACATGGAGCGTCTGTTCCCCGTCGGGCGGCGGGTGAACAAGGTGCTGGCTCCGGTGCTGTCGCGGGTGACGTCGCTCCCGATGGCCGACGATGGCGTGTTTGCGGCCACCAGTGCGTTCTACGACCGCTTGGACGGCGTGCGGGAGATCCTGATCGACCCGGCTCGCACGAGCGTGCGGCTGGTGGTGAACCCGGAGCGGATCGTGATCGCGGAGGCTCGCCGCACCTACACCTACCTCTCGCTGTTCGGCTACCGGGTCGATGCCGTCATCGCCAACCGCTTGTTGCCGGACGCGGTCGCCGACCCGTGGTTCGAGCGGTGGAAGGCCCTGCACGTCGAGCACGTCAAGACGATCGAGGACAGCTTCTCACCGCTACCGGTGCTCAAGGTGTCGCTGGCGCCCGAGGAGCTCGTCGGGCTCGAGGCGCTGCGAAGCTTCGGCCAGAGCGTCTACGGCGACCTTGACGCGGCCAGCATCCTGCACGAGGGGCAGCCTCTCAAGATCACCCGCCGGGCCGGGCGCACCACCCTCTCCCTCGAGCTGCCCTTCGCCGACCGCGACGACCTCGAGCTCGGTCGCCGGGGCGATGAGCTCCTCGTGAAGGTCGGCCCGTATCGCCGGGCCATCACGCTGCCTGATTCGCTGCGCACCCGAGCGGTGGCCGATGCCAGCCTGAAGCAGGGCAGACTCAGGGTTATCTTCGAGGGGAGTGCGGACGATGGCTGATGACAACGATGACAAGGTCCAGCAAGGTCTCGAGCACCTCCAAGCCGCCGCCCGAGAGATGATCCAGGCGAGCCGTAGCCTGCTCGACGCCGCAGAGGCGCTGGTCGAAGACCCCTCGGCGGTGCAGGGCCTCCTCGGCACCCTCACCTCAGTCGCGCAGGCTGCGGCGGGGCGCTTCCGCCCTGGTGGGGCGCAGGGACACGAAGGCGATGACGGCGACAGCCCCATCGAGCGGATCAAGGTCTCCTGAGCGGCTGATGCGCCTCCTGCAGCTGGCCGTCAGCCCCGACGAGATCATCGATCTCCACCCGCTCGTGAGCGTGGTGTCCGGTCTCGATCCAGACGCGCGGCGTCGGTTGGCCGACGCGGTGGCGGGTCTCGCCACCGGAAGCACGGGCGGCGCCAACGGGCTGCTGGAGGCCCACGGAGTGCTCTTCGACCTGCTGCCGGAGATGCTCGACCTGCTGGACATCACCGCCGACGACCTCCGACCGGTGATCGTGGCTGATGACCTGCCCGTCGCCAGCCACGACCCAGCACGGCGCGAGCGAGCGGAGGCCCGACGACACCTGGCCGGGGTCGACGAGCGCCTGGCCACCGCGCGGGAGGCCGAGCTCGACGCGCGGGCTGCCCTCACCGCTGCCACCGACGCCCTCGAACGAGCGCAGCGGGCACAGGCCGACCTTGCCTCCCGCGCCCAGGAGATCGACTCGTTCGCTTCCGAGCTGGATCGCTCCCGCGCGGAGCGCCAGAGGCTGGAGGAGGAGCTGGCGGTCCTGCTGCCCGAGGCACGGCGAGCGGCGGCCAGGCGAGACGAGGTGGAGGCGGCGACCGCCGACATCCGGCGGCGGCGTGACGAGGCCGTCGAGCACCTCGTTGAGCTCGCCCGTCGACTGGAGCAGGCCCGCCACGCCTACGACCCGAGCGTCGAGGCGGCGGCCGAACGAGCTCGGGTTGCCCTGGCCGACGTCGAGGCCGAGGTGGAGGCCGAGCGCGAGCTGGAGGGGGCGGCCGAGGGTGCACCCGCGCCACAGGAGCCGGCCGAACCCCCGGCCGAACGCCTCGCAGCCGTCGAGGAGCAGATCACGCTGCTGGAACAGCGCCTGGCGGCCTTCGGGCCGGCCGAGACGCATCCCGTGGCCGAAGCGCTCGAGCGCGTGCGCCCGTCGGACGGCTTCCGGCGTGAGACGCTGCCGGAAGCGGCCGCCCTTGCCGACGAGCTGGCGGCCCTCGACGTCGATCTGAACCTCACCGAGTCGCCACACGGCTCAGCCAGTGAGGTCGCGCAGGCTCGAGACCGCTTGGAGGCGGCCCGCCAGGCGCTCGCGGAGTCGGAGCTCGCCGTCCGCAACCCTGAGCTCGACCGGGACATGGTCAACCAGCTCGAGCAGGCTCACGCCGACCTTCTCGAGGCCATGGACAAGGCAGACAGCCGCTTCGGCGGTGCCCGTGCAAAGCGCAGGGTGGAAGAGCTGCGCGAGGCGGAGCGCTCGTTGCTCGACGACATGGGGTTCACCTCGTACTCCGACTACATGATGGGGAACTCGCTGTTGCACGTCGACAGCGAGAAGGAGGAAGCCCTCGAGGCCGCGCGCAGGGAGCTCGCGAGCGCTGAGGACCTGTGGGGATCACTCGCCGCCGAGACGGACGCCGAGCTGGCACGCGCCGAGGTGATCGAACACCGGCGAAGGCTGCTCGAGCAGGCGCGTGCCTTGCTGCGGCGTCCGGTGCCTCCTGCCGCCGCAGTCGAGGAGCTCCGGGCCCTGAAGGTGGAGGTCGCGTCGCCCGCGATCAGCACTGATGGCCTCCGCCAGGCGCTCGAGGACGCCGGCTTGGCACTCGGCGACGACGAGCTCGAGCAAGACGACCTCGTGCTCGTGGCCGAGGCGTGGCTTGCCGAGGCATCGACGTCCCCGGCTCGAGAGCACGAGCTGCGCGACGAGCTCCGCGCTCTCGAGCAGCAGCGTGATGAGCTTCGGGTGGTCGTCGAGCACAGACCTCAGGTCGTCTCGGGTCTGGTCGGGCCGTCGAGGGCAGCGCTCCTGTCTGCCCGCCTGAGTGAGGCGCGTGAGCTCGTCCGGGCCACCGAGGAGCGTCGGGCCGCCCACCGGCTGGCCGCCGAGGTCGTGGCCACCGGTGACACTGAGCTCGTCGCCGCCGAGGAGGCCGAGCGGGTCGCCAGGGAGGCGGCCATCGGAGCTGACGAGGCGCTGGCCCAAGCGGTCGCGGACGACGAGGTCGCCCAAGCTGGCCTCCGCGGCGCCGAGGAGGCCCTTGCGGCCGCCATCCGGGCGGAGTCGGAGGCTGACGAACGGCTTCGCGCCAAGTCAGGCCGCGAGGACGCCCCGGCGCCCGAGCAGGATGCCGCCACAGCCCTGGTCGCGGCGGAGACGGTGCTGGCCAGCACCGACGCGGCGGCGGCGGAGGCGGCGCAGACGGTTGCCGCTCTGGACGAGGAGCGCCGCCAGGCGGCCATGGCCGTCGAGGCGCTCGCGCCCGCCGAGGACGACGGCTCGGTAGCGGAGGAGATCGAGTGGTATGTGCTGGCCCGGTTGGCCGCTCAGCGGTCCGTGTCCCTCGGCGGTTCCTTGCCCCTCCTCGTGGACGATGCCCTCGCGGGACTCGGGGAGGAGGAGCTCAGCCATCTCCTCGGCCGCCTCGAGCGGATGGCTCAGGCCGTGCAGATCATCGTCGTCACCGACGACCCGTCGGCCACCGCCTGGGCGCTGCGGGCGGGGAACGACCGGGCCGCGGTGGTGCAGCCGCAACCGGCCTGATGTCCGTCGCCTAGTGTCTGCAGACCCGCCGAGCTCTGGAGGTGCTGTGGCCGTCATCAGCGAAGCTCGCGTCCGGCAGCTCGCGAGCATCCGAGCTGACGGGGCCCCCATCACGTCGTGCTACGTGGATGTCGATGGCCGCCGTCTGGTTCGCCACCAGGACGTCGAGCACGAGCTCGACGTCCTGCTACGGGCCGCCCGGCAGCGCGCCAGCGGTCAGCGCTCTGTGGAGGACGACCTGCGTCGGATCGAGGCCTACGTGAAGGGAGGCATCGACCGGACCTCGACCCGAGGGCTGGCGATCTTCGCCTGTTCTGCCATCGGCCTCTGGGAAGTCGTCGAGCTCCGAACCTCGGTGCGGTCGTCGGTGATCATCAACCACGCCCCCGCGGTCGGGCAGCTGGAGTCCACGCTCCAGGAGCACGAGCCGATCGGGGTGCTGCTGGCCGACAAGCAACGCGCGCAGCTCTACGTGTTCGAGCAGGGTGAGCTGCTGGACCGCTCGGAGCTTCTCGACGAGCTGCCCCGCGACTACGACCGGCGCGGCGAGCGGGAACGAGGCACGCCGGAGCACCACCGCGCGGAGCTGGCCCACCAGCACCTGCGGAACGCCGCGCAGGCGGCGTTCGAGCTCTGGCAGGCACGCGGGTTCCACCACCTGGCCATCGGCGCCTCCGACTCCATCGCCAGCGAGCTCGAGCAGGAGCTCCATCCGTATCTGCGCGAACGCCTGTGTGGGCGCGTCGCGCTCAGGGTGGGGGCCACCCCCGTCGAGATCCTGGCCGCGGCCGAAGCCGTGGAGGCGACGGTGGAGCGGGCCCGCGATGCGGCCCTCGTGGCCCGGCTCAAGGAGGCCGTCGCCACCGGCGGTCGGGGGGTGGCCGGTCTCGGGGAGACGCTCGCGGCCTTGGCTCAACGGCGCGTCGAGCGCTTGGTGGTCTCGAAGGGCTTCGCCGAGGAGGGGTGGAGGTCACCCGACACGGGGGCGCTCGCGGTCGTCGGTCCCAACCACCCCGATACCGGATCCCCGATGGTGCGCGTCGAGGATGTCGTCGAAGACGCCATCGAGGAAGCCCTGACCCAAGGTGTTCCGGTGACGATCTGCGTGGGCGATGCCGACCTCGACGTCCTGGGTCGCATCGGAGCGCTCCTCCGGTACTGACCCCCATCAGGCATGCTCCTACCGTGAGGTCGATCGGGCTGGACGTGGGCGGCACCAAGGTGCTGGGCGTGGCCGTGGACCCCCGGGACCCGGCGACCGTGCTCGCGGAGGGTCGCGTGCCCACCCCGGATGGCGGGGACGGACTGGTCGACACCCTGCTCGAGCTGGTGGCGTCACTCGGTCCGGCGCCGTCGTCGATCGGGGTGGGGGTGCCGGGTCTGGTCGATCGATCGGGCACGCTGCACATGGGCCCGCACCTGCGCCGGATGCACGAGGTCCCCCTCGCCCGACTCCTGAGCGAGCGATCGGGGCTGCCGGCCGTGGTCGACAACGATGCCAACTGTCACGCCCTCGCCGAGCTGGCCGGAGGGGCCGCGGTGGGATCGCTGGAGGCCCTCGTGGTCACCCTCGGAACCGGCATCGGCGCCGGCATCATCTCCGGCGGTGGGCTGCTTCGCGGCGCCCACGGGTTCGCGGGCGAGCCGGGTCACATGGTCGTGGATCCGAACGGCCCCCCCTGCCCGTGCGGCAAGCGCGGATGCTGGGAGCGCTTCGCATCGGGGACCGGGCTGGCTCGCTTGGCTCGCGACGCGGCGGACGCAGGCCGTCTCGGGGCCGCAGTGGCGCTGGCCGGCGGCGACCCGGAGGACGTGCGGGGCGAACACGTGACGGCGACCGCCCGCGCCGGCGACGCCCAGTCACAGTCCGTGCTCGACGAGCTGGCTCACTGGATCGCTCTCGGCCTGGCCAACCTGGTCAACATCCTCGACCCTGCGGTCATCGTCATCGGTGGCGGGCTGGTGGAGGCGGCCGATCTGCTGTTGCCGGAAGTCCGCACCCGCTTCGCGGACCTGGTGATGGCCGGAGCGGTTCGACCCGAGGTGCCGATCGTGCCCGCCCAGCTGGGTGAGCGGGCGGGCGCCATCGGCGCCGCGCTCCTGGCGGTGCCCGACTGGGGGGGCGGCGATCGGTGAGCCGGTCGTGTGGTGCTCAGCGCGCCACGCCGTGGTCGCGGTAGCGCTGCCAGCAGTCCTCGATCTCCTGCCAAGCCGCCGCTGCGCCCTCCCACCCGCGGACGCTGGAGTGCTTGTCTGGCTCGAGCGCCTTGTAGACCTCGAAGAAGTGGCCGATCTCGTCGGTGAGGTGCTCGGGAAGCCCGTCGAGGTCGGTGACGTGATCCCAGCGGGCGTCACCCGCCGGCACGCAGATGATCTTGGCGTCGGGGCCGGCGTCGTCCGTCATCCAGAACACCCCGACGGGGCGTGAGGCCACCCAGCAGCCGGGGAAGGTGGAGTCGTCGAGGAGCACTAGCGCATCGAGAGGGTCGCTGTCCTCCGACAGGGTGTCGGGGATGAATCCGTAGTCGGCGGGGTAGGCCGTGGCCGTGAACAGGCGTCGGTCGAGCCGGATGATGTGCTTGTCGTGGTCGTACTCGTACTTGTTGCGGCTGCCGCGGGGGATCTCGATGACGACGTCGATGACTTGGCTCACCACGCGATCTTGCCAGCAATGGGCGCAGGAGCGCGCGGGGGCGGGAGTACCCTCGGTCCATGGAGTTCCGTCGCATCAACGGGATGCCCCCCTACGTCTTCACCATCATCGACGGGTTGAAGATCGAGGCGCGGCGGGCCGGTCTGGATGTCATCGACCTCGGGTTCGGCAACCCCGACCTGCCGTCGCCAGAGATCGCGGTCGACAAGCTCTGCGAAGCGGCCCACAACACGCGCAACCACCGCTATTCCGCCAGCCGGGGCATCCCCAAGCTGCGTCAGGCAGCGGCCGACCTCTACAAGCGCCGGTTCGACGTCGATCTCGACCCTGACACCGAGGTGATCTCCACCATCGGGGCCAAGGAGGGCTTCAGCCACCTCATGTGGGTGCTGCTGGGCCCGGGGGACGCGGCCATCGTCCCCTCTCCGTCGTACCCCATCCACATCTGGGGTCCGCTGTTCGCCGGTGCGGCCGTTCGGGAGATCTCGATGACAACCGACGTCAACGACGATGGCCAGTTCCTCGATCGTATCCGTGAGGTGTTTGAGCACTCGTGGCCCCGCCCGAAGGTGATCGTGTGCTCCTTTCCGCACAACCCCACCACGGCGTGCGTCGACCTCGACTTCTTCCAGGACCTCGTCGACTTCGCGCGCGAGCACGATGTCATCGTGGTGCATGACAACGCCTACGCAGAGCTCGGCTTTGACGGCTGGGACCCGCCCTCGATCCTCCAGGCCGACGGTGCCAAGGAGTGCGCAGTGGAGCTCTACTCGCTGACGAAGTCGTTCTCGATGGCGGGCTGGCGCATGGCCTTCCTGGTGGGCAACCGCGAGGTCGTGCAGGCGCTGGCCAAGCTCAAATCCTATCTCGACTACGGCGCCTTCCAGCCCATCCAGATCGCCGCCACCGTCACCATGAACGACGCCGTCGACTACCCGCGCGAGGTGGGCGAGATCTACCAGACCCGGCGTGACGCCCTCTGTGATGGCCTCGACCGCATCGGCTGGGAGATGCGACGTCCCAAGGGCACGATGTTCGCCTGGGCACCCATCCCCGAGCCCTATCGGGAGATGGGCTCCATCGAGTTCGCCTCGATGCTCGTGCGAGAAGCGCAGGTGGCGACGTCGCCCGGGGTGGGGTTCGGCCCGGAGGGCGACGGCCATGTGCGCTTCGCGCTGATCGAGAACGAGCAGCGCATCACTCAGGGCATGCGCAACCTCAAGAAGGCGCTGCCAAAGCTGGGCTGAGGCCCTTGAGGCAGAAGGCCACGGCGGCATCAGCCACCGCGTCGGCCGCCTCGCCCCGCTCATAGATGAACACTCGGGTGAGGTGGCTCACCACGCCGACCATGGCGTGGGCGAGGACATCGGGGTCGGTGTCTCGGATGCGGCCCAGGGCGATGGCTTCCTCGACGTGCTTCACCACATCGGCCACGGCGATGTCCTGTCCTCGCCGCAGCGCCGACACGAAGGTGGCCTCTGTGGCCGCGAACTGGATCAGCTTGTTGTGGTCTCGGTGGGCCTCCGCCCACGCCATCGACGCCCGGAGCCCGAGCTCGATGCGCCGCACGGGGTCCCCTTCGCCGCTGATGGCCTGCTGCTGGCGGCGCCGAAGGTCCGTCTGCGCCTCCCTCAGGATCTCCAGGAACAGCTGCTCCTTCGAGTCGAAGTACCAGTAGAAGACGCCCTTGCCGACCCCGAGGCCCGAGACGATCTCGCTCACCGAGGTGGGGTGGTAGCCCTGCTCCGCGAAGCGGGCCGCGGCAAAGCGCATGAGCTGGTTGCGCCGGTCCTTGCCCCGTTGGGTCAGTCGCCGCGCCACGGGCGAGAACGGTACTCGACTTGACCAACCGGTCAAGAAGGTTCGATGGCCCTGTTCTTCCCCCCGTGCCGTCGCGGAAACACACGGTTCACACGCTCACCGTAGGGTCGGGCCCATGGAGACCTACCTGGTGCGGATGTGGCTTCCCGACCGTCCCGGTGCACTGGGCCAGGTCGCCACTCGCATCGGCGCGGTCCAAGGCGAGATCGTGGGAATCGACATCCTCGAGCGAGGGGCGGGGCGAGCGATCGATGAGCTGGTGGTCGAGCTTCCGGACGAGGCGCTCCTCGAGCTCCTCGTGCGTGAGATCAGGCAGGTGGAAGGCGTAGACGTGGAAGAGGTGCGTCCGGTGGCCGGGGCACTGCACGACCCGCGGCTCGACGCGCTGGAGACGGTGGCCGTCCTCGTGGGGGCCGACGATCGCGATGGCCTGATGCACGAGGCGGTGGTCCAGGTCCTACGGGTGGTCGATGCGACGTGGTCCGCCATGGTGGCCGTGGAGGACCGCGAGGTGCTGGCGGCCCAGGGCCCTGTCCCCGCGACGGCCTGGTTGGCCGCGTTCGTGGAGGGCAGCCGATCGTCGGCCTCCGTGGTGGCGGGCGAGAGCGGCCCTGAGGACGTGATCTGGTCACCGTTGCCCGCGGTGGGGCTGGCCCTGGTCGTGGGCCGTGATGGCACGGCCTACCGGGCGCGCGAGCGACGACAGGTTGCGGCGCTGGCCCGCATCGTGGACACCCGCCTGCGGGAGATGGGCCGCCACCCGTGCGTGGCGGGTCTCCCGTCGATCAGGTAGCCCATCGGCGCGACCGCTCGAGCGCGCGGCTCCACGAGGCGTGGCGCGTCGAGGCAACGGCCGGCTCCACCCGCGGCTCAAAGGTGGTGTCCAGGCGCCAGTTGGCCGTGATGTCCGCGGGCGAGGCCCAGACGCCCTCGGCCAGACCGGCGAGGTAGGCGGCCCCCAGTGCCGTGGTCTCCCGGATCAGTGGACGCGACACCGGCACCTGCAGGTCGTCGGCCTGGAGCTGGAGCAGGAGGTCGTTGCCCGCGGCACCACCATCGGCCTTCAACGCCGTGATGGGGTAGCCGGACGCCGCGCTCATGGCCGTCACCACGTCACGGGTCTGGAGGCTGATCGACTCGAGAACCGCACGAGCCAGATGGGCCCGTCCCGTGCCGCGGGTGATGCCGACGACGGTGCCGCGGGCGTACGGATCCCACCACGGGCTGCCGAGGCCGGTGAACGCAGGAACGAGGTAGCAACCCCCCGAATCCGGCACGGTGGCCGCCAGCGCCTCGATGTCCTCGGCGCGGTCGATGATGCCGAGGCCGTCCCGCAGCCACTGCACGGCGGCGCCGGTGACGAAGATGGCGCCCTCGAGCGCATAGACGCGCGAGC
>DAIQBC010000031.1:0-13455 GCA_036781345.1 Acidimicrobiales bacterium
AAGAGCAGCAGGTCGGCGAAGCAGAAGTCGGCCAGCAGGCCCCAGGTCGCCACCAGCCGCTGCAGGTGGGTGATGCTCGGCCCGTCCAGCGCTGTGTGAAAGCGCGCGAGCTCAGTGAGCGTGGCCATGGCCTGCCAAGGCTACGGGCGTGAGGTGCGTCAGGAGGTGACGGTGTCGCTGGTGCCTTCGGCCGCCATGGCCGACCGCGCCACTTCGTACTTGAGCTCACACTGGGTGCAGTGGAGGAACATGATCTCTCGGAAGGGGTCGATGTGGTCGAGGTACCCGCGCCCGCCGCACGATGGGCAGGGGACCGGCGAACCCCATCTCGCCGACGCGGGAGCACGCAGGTCGATCACCTGGTCCACCTGAACTCTCTTGCGCTTGAAGAGCGTCATGGCCCCTCCTCCCCTGGGACCACATCATACGCCGACGGGACCTGCCAGCGGGAGGACAATCCGACCTGGGCCGCACCGCCTCGCCTCGGGTCGCCGACCGCCGCGCGACCGGGCACCACCGCGTGGACGCCTCCGAAGTAGAGATCGGTCTGTGGCCACTCGATGAGGGGCCATCGCTCAGCCAGCGCGGCCCGCGCCTGGTCTGACCAGCCCGGCTCGACGTGCAGGTGCTCGCCATCCCAGTGCAGGCGCGGGGCTAGCACCGCCTCAGTGAGGGGGCGGCCCTGGTCGATGGCAGCCGACACCACCTGCACCAGCGCAGACCGGATGCGCTTGGAGCCGCCGCTGCCGACCGCCAGAGTGACGGTCCCGTCGGCCGCGACCACGAGCGAGGGCGCCATCATCGAGCTCACCCGCTGACCCGGTCGGGCAGACAGGAAGCCCGCGGGGTGGAGATCATCCTCGCCCATCATGTTGTTGGCCATCACACCCGTGCCCGGGAAGAGCCAGCCCGATCCCTCGCCGTTGGAGGTGGTCATGCTCGCGGCGTTGCCCTCCGCGTCGGCCACGCTGACGTGGGTGGTGCCGCCTGTGGCCCGACGGCGGGCCAGCTCGGCGGGCACGGTGCCGGCCGCCCTGACGGCTTCCGTGGCCGCCATGGCCTCGGCCAGGGCGATGGCGTGCTCGGCCGACCCCACCACCGCGGGCCAGCCTGCGCGCTCTTCCAGCTCGAGCAGTCCGAGCGCCACCAGCTCACCCCCGAAGGCCGGTGGCGGGTTGGTGAGCAGGCGTTGGCCACGCCAGCTCACGGCCAACGGGGCGCGCTCCACCACCTGGTAGGTGGCGAGGTCCGTGGCGGTGAGCAGTCCGCCGCCCGAGGCCATGGCGGCATCGATCTCCCGGGCCAGCGCCGGCATGGTGAAGCCGCGCTCGTCGAGCGACCGGAGGAAGGCCGCCAGCGCGTGGTTGACCAGGAGATCGCCCGCCTGGAGGAGCCGCCCGCCGGGCGCCACGATGGCGGCGGCCTCCGTCGTGCGGGTCAGGATGGGAGCGAGGATGCGGAGCAGATCAGCCTGCTGGTCGTTCACCTCCACGCCCACATCAGCCAGGCGACGAGCCGGCGCCGTCACATCCTCGAGAGGTAGCCGCCCGAGGCGGCGGTGGGCGTGCAACCAACCCCCCAGGCAACCTGGCACCGCCACCGAACCGCGTCCCACATGAAACGACTGATCGGCGCGGCTGAAACGGATCACTACCTCCTCGAAGTCGAGGTCCCCGGTGGGCGGAAGCCGTTCGAGCCCCAGACCCGGCGTGTCGACGAAGAAGTCGAACAACACCTCCTCCCCGGCCGCGGTGCGAGCGAGCAGGAAGCCGCCGCCGCCGAGACTCGTGAGCGTGGGCTCGGCGACCGATGCCGCGAAGCCGGCTGCGACGCAGGCGTCGATGGCGTTCCCGCCTGCGGTCAGCACCTCGATGGCGGCCGCGGTCGTGACCGGGTGGCCCGATGCCACCGCAACCGGCCCCCGCACGGTCACTGCCAGAGCTGCTGGCCGAGCTCGAGCAACCCGGTCAGGTCGGTGATGTCATGGTCGAAGTAGGGCACCGACGCCACCACCTCGGGGGCGGCACTGAGCTCGGCCCGGATCTCGGCCTCCCGCTTGGCCACGACCTGGAAGTTGAGGAAGCTCTCCCCCATCTCATGCAGGACCCGAGCCACTTGATCGGGTGCCCCGAGCTCGCGGGGGAGCTGAGCGGCGAGGGCCTCCGAGCGGGCGCAGAGCGCCTCCGCGGCGCCCGTGGAGCCCTTGTCGAGGAACCATGTCGGGAGCACCTTGTTGAGCACGACGGCGCCGAGGTGCAGTCCGCGCTCCTCGAGGGCGTCGATGAAGAACTCGGCCTCCTGTACGGGAGCGGCCTCGAGCGTGGACACCACCACGAACGTGGTCCGCTTGTCGGCCAGCGTGCGGGTGACCGCCTCGGCCCGCTCGACGAAGCCGCGATACATGGTCTGGAAGAGCAGGAAGAACTCTGCGATGTCCTGAAGGAACTTCGAGCCGAGGATTCGGTCGGCGACGGAGTAGAAGGGCTTCGACGCCATGTTGAGGACCCGGCTGCGAGCAGGAACCGTGAGCCAGCGGAGGAGCCGGCTGGAGAAGAAGTCGGCCATGCGACCCGGGGCCTCGAGGAAGTCGATGGCGTTGCGCGTGGGGGGCGTGTCCACCACGATCAGGTCGTACGTGCCTGAGGCGTGGATCTCGTAGAGCCGCTCCATGGCGATGTAGTCGTGGCTCTGCACGAACCGGCTGGTGATGTTCTTGTAGAGCGGGTTGGCAAGGATCGCGTCGCGGGTCGCTGGATCGGGGGCGTGGCGGCGGACGAGGTCATCCCAGCTCTGCTTGGTGTCGAGCATTGCGGCCCAGAGCTCGCCCCGCGGTTCCACGCCGGCTGCCGCGAAGGCCGCTGGGGACACCTGCGTCTCCGTGTTCCCGATGGCGGCGAGCCCAAGGGCGTCGGCCAGCCGGCGGGCGGGGTCGACGGTGAGCACCAGCACCTTGCCGCCGTGGTGGACGGCAGCCATGGCGGCGACGGCGGCCGCCGTGGTGGTCTTGCCGACCCCGCCTGAGCCGCAGTGGATCACGATCTCCTTGGCGGCCAACAGCTGCTGGATCGAGCCGGTGGAGGTGGCCTGCCTCTTTCGGGTCATCAGAACCCCAGCTCTTCGGCCAGGTGGCCCGCCACCTGATTCGTGGCGCGGGCGCCGTGACTGCGCTGGAACAGGTAGGGCACATACAGGAGGGGCGTACCCTCCGGCAGCTCCTGACGCAGGCGGGCAAGGTGCACGCCCCGGGTGCGCCGCAAGGTGACCGCGAGCTGGGCGCCATCGAGGATCGGCCGCACGGAGGTGCCCAGCGCGCCGTCGAGGACGGCGACGTTCCCCGCATCGTCGAGGTGATCGAACACGGCTTCCTCCCCGCGGCCGAACAGCGCCGGGAGCACCCGGTTGGCCACCACTGCGGCCAGGTCGACGACGGTCTCGGCCGCCAGCCGGTCGACGAGCTCGAGGGCCTCGGTCACGGGCATCTCCTCGGGTGCTGCCACGATCACGACGCCGGTCTGGGCGGGATCACCGAGGATGTCGAGCATCCAGCCCGTCTGATCGCGCACCAACCCCACGTGCACGAGCTCCTGGATCGCCTGCGGAGCGGCCAGCTGGCCGGTGATGTGGCCGGTGGCCGCCCCGTCGACCACCACGAGGTCGTAGTGGCCCTCGCGCACCTCCCAGAGGAACTTGCCGACCGTCAGGATCTCCTTGACCCCGGGGGCGGCGTTGGCGACGAAGTCGAAGGAGCGGGCCAAGGGTCCGATGCGAGCGAGGATCGGGATCTTGAGCTGGAGGCTCAGGTACTCCTTCAGCGACTCCTCGGTGTTCATCGTCATCGCGAACAGACCAGGCGAGACCTCCCGCTCCTTGAACGAGGTGGGCCCGATCTCGAAGAAGTCAGCCAGATTGCCCTTGGCATCGACCTCTGCCACGAGGGTGCGCTTGCCGTGCTGAGCCGCGAGCAGAGCCAACGAAGCAGCGATGGTGGTCTTGCCGACGCCACCCTTGCCGGTGACGAACAGCAGCTTGCGGTCGAGCAGATCGACGGGCATCGCCGCTCAGCTCCCGGCTCGGGACAGGCTCAGCCCCCGAAGCCGATGCGGTGTGCGTCGTCGGGGCTGCCGATCTCCACATAGGCCAGCTTCGCTGCGGGCACACCCACCTGCCGACCCTTGCGATCGGTGAGCCAGAGAGTGCTCCCGGCGGCCAGCGCAGACTCCACCTGCTCGCGCAGGGCGCTGGCGTCGGCGTCGTCGGGCAGCTGGACCTCGAGCTCCTTGGGTGTCTGGGTCAAGCCGATGCGGACGTCCACGGGATCTCCTCCGGTTGGGGCGGCGGTCATCCTACGGGGGCGTCGGTGGGATCCGGAACCTGGGTCGGGTCTGGGCTGGTGGCCTGCAGCTCGGCCCACCAACGAGGGTGGTGCCGCTCGACATGGGCGGCGGGGACGGTGCCCCTGACCATCGCCCGCAGCGACACCGGCTCGGCCAGCGCCTTGCCGATGTGCCCCACGATCACGGCCAGCAGGGCCAGGGCGAGCCAGTCGTGCACGAAGGTGGCACCCGTGCGCCACGCCAGCGGGAACGGATCGAACCACCGCATGATGCTGCCGGTGGCCAGCATCACCGGGATGCAGCCGACGACGAAGATCGCGTTGAGCTTCTGCCCGGCGTTGAACTTGCCCATGGTCGTGCGGCCGCGGCGTCCGAGGCTGGTGAGCCAGCGGCGGTCATCCACCGACCAGCGTGCGAGGCGGCGCACGTCGCGCCGCACCCCGCCCCGCCAGCGGCCGGCATAGGCGAGCAGCAACGGCACGGGCAGCAGGAGGCCGCTGTAGACGTGGAGGTCCTTGATCAACACCCTTCGGCCGACAACCCGCGAAAGGGCGGGCACATAGAGCGTCATCCCGGTGGCCAGCAGCACCAGGAAGAGGGTGGCGTTGCTCCAGTGGAGCCAACGCTCAGCCCGGGCGAAGCGCACCACCCGGTCACCAGCACGCGTGTCCACCTCGGCCGTGACGGCGGCGGTCATGTCGGGGCGTCGTCGAGCCCGTTGGAGCGGCCCACCCAGGCGTCGACGTCGTAGCCGAGACGCTCCCAGTAGCCCGGGTCGGTGGGCGCGTCGAGCGCGGTCACCACCTGGACCCGCTCGAGCCACTTCAACGACTTGTAGCCGTACATGGGGGCGACGTAGAGCCGCACCGGCCCACCGTGCTCCCGGGTGACGGGCCCACCCTGCATCGAGTGGGCGATGAGCACGTCGTCGCGCCGGGCCTGGTCGAGCGTGAGCGTCTCGGTGTACACGCCGTCGAAGGACCAGAACCGCACATGGGTGGCCGCGGAGTGCACGCCGGCGTCGTCCAAGAGGTCGGCCAGCTTGACGCCTCTCCAGGGCACCTCCTTGATCCGCCAGCCCGTGACGCACTGGAAGTCCTTGGTCAACGCAGTCTGCGGCAGTCGGTTGCGCAGGTCGGAGAGGTCGAGGGTGACGGGGTGGTCGACGGCGCCGTCGACGGTGAGCCGGTACGCGGCGTCGGTCCGACGCGGCAGGTCGCCCGTCACCGTGTAGATGCGGAAGCGACCAGAGGACGGGAGGAACGACGACAGGCCCGTCTGGTCGTTGATCGTCAAGGGGCGAAGGACGTCCTCCATCCAGCTTTGCGCCTTCGCTCCCCAGAGGATCCCGAGGCCGCCCAGGCCGAGCATCCCCAGCAGGGCGCGTCGCCCCACCGGCCGATCCTCGGGGGGAAAGGACACCTCGGGCGGTTCGACAGGGTGCACGACGAGGAGGGTACGGCGGTGCGTGGCCCGGTGGATGACGGCGGGCCACCTCTTCACCCACCCGTAAGGCGACTACAGGAGCTTGAGCTCCTTGCGGTACCGGCGGGTGGGGGCGAGGTCGACCTCGATCTGCTCGGCCAGGCGGGCGAAGACGTGCGCCACCTCTCCGTCGGGGTCGGTGAGCACGATGGGGTGACCGGAGTCGCCACCGGCGCGCAGGTCGGTGACCAGCGGCACCTGGCCCAGCATCGGTGCGCCGAGGCGCTCGGCCAGCTCGTCGCCACCACCGGCGCCGAACAGCTCATAGCGCTTCCCGTCGTCGCCGACGAACCAGCTCATGTTCTCGATGACACCCTTGACCTCGAGGTTTACCTTCTGGGCCATCAGCCCGGCCCGCTGCGCCACGCGCTGGGCGGCTGGCTGTGGCGTGGTGACCACATAGACCTCGGCCCGTGGCAGGAACTGGGCCAGCGACAGTGCGATGTCGCCGGTGCCCGGCGGCAGGTCGACCAGGAGGAAGTCGGGGTCGTCCCAGAAGACGTCGGTGAGGAACTGCTCCAGCGCCTTGTGAAGCATCGGACCTCGCCAGATGACCGGCTGGTCCTCCTTGGCGAAGAAGCCCATCGAGATGCAGCGCACGCCGCCGGCACCCGTGGGAGGCACGAGCATCGAGTCGATCACCGCCGGCGGGTGCTCCACGCCGAGCATGCGCGGGATCGAGAACCCCCACACGTCGGCGTCGATCACGGCCACGCTCCGACCCCGCTGGGCCAGCGCGACGGCGAGGTTGGTCGTGACCGACGACTTGCCCACACCGCCCTTCCCCGAGGCGATGAGCAGGACCCTGGTCTGGCTCGACGGGTCGGCGAAGGGGATCTCGCGACCCTCGGCGTGGCCGTGAGCGGGCTGGCTACCAGCTGTGGCCGACGGGTCGCCTTGGAGCTTCTCGCGCACCACCGCCCTCTGCTCGTCGGTCATCACACCGAACGACAGGTCGACGGCAGTGACTCCGATGGCGGTGAGGGCGCCGGTGACCCGGCTCTGGATCTCGTTGCGGAGCGGGCACCCAGCCACGGTGAGGGTGACCTCGAGGGCCACGGCGTCGCCGTCGACACGCACGTCCCGCACCATGTCGAGGTCGACGATCGAGCGGTGGAGCTCAGGGTCCTCGACAGGGCGGAGGGCGGCGATGACGTCGTCGACGGTCACGGGCATGGGGGGCACAGCCTCGCTTCGGGGTATTTGCACTACGGCCATAGGTAGAATACCGGACGATGTCGACAGGCCTCACTCCCACGGAGTTCTCCTCCGCCGTCACGGCCATCACCTCGGCCTTCGGCGACCCCACCCGCCGGGAGATCTACCTCTTCGTGCACGAGCGCTCCGAGCGGCCCGACGACCAGGGGGCGCCCTCCGTCGGCGTCACCGCAGCCGAGGTGGCCGATCGCTTCGCGCTGCACCCGAACGTGGCCCGCCACCACCTCGACAAGCTGGCCGGCGGTGGCTACGTGGAGGTGGCCACCGGTCGCACCGGCGCCGGGGCCGGGCGGCCATCGAAGCGCTACCGCGTCACCTCCCCGGAGATGACACTCAACCTGGCCCTGCGCCACGACGACCTCCTCGTCACCCTGCTCGGCAAGGCGCTGTCGCTGCTACCGCCGAAGGACGCCGAAGAGATGGCCGAAGAGGTGGGTGTGAAGTACGGCCAGGCCATGGCGGCCGCTATGGGACCGAGCACCACCGGCTTGTCCGAGGCACCAGCGGCCGGAGCCGTGCAGCGCTCCTTCCGCACCGCCCTGCACGCGGTCGCCGACGCCCTCACCGCCCACGGGTTCGCCGCCCACGCCGAACGGCACGGCAACGGGCTGCGCATCGTCTCCGACCACTGCCCCTTCGGGGGAGCGGCGATCGAGCACCCGGTGATCTGCGCGGTCGACCGGGGCCTCGTCCGAGGGATGCTCGGCGCGCTCTACGGGGAGGCTGACGCCTCTACCTCTTCCAGCCGCCCCATGGGCGACGACCGCTGCATCACCGACCTCTCGTCGTCGCAAGCAGACCTTGCCCGACGGACGTGAGGTGACGCCCTCGGCGTCGTCCGGCGGCCAATGAGCCGGCACTACTTGGATCACGCCTCGACCTCGCCCGCTCGGCCTGAGGTGGTGGCCGCGATCATGGGGGTGCTGCAGGGAACCGGCGGGGATCCAGGACGGATCCACGCTGAGGGCCTCGCGGCGCGGGTGACGGTGGAGACAGCACGCGAGGAGGTTGCCGCTCTGCTCGGTGCTCGCCCCCGATCGGTGGTGTTCACGAGCGGTGCCACCGAAGCCATCGCCACCGCCTGCTGGGGAGCCGCCGCACGGGGCGGGCACCAGGTGCTGGCGGCCGTCGAGCATTCGGCCGTCCGGCTCGCGGCGCAGGCCTTCGGCGACGTCACGATCGTGGGGGTGGACGGCCACGGTCGCGTGGACCCCGACGCGCTCCTCGATGCCATCCGGACCGACACCGCCATCGTGCACCTGCAGTGGGGCAACCACGAGGTGGGCACGCGCCAGCCAGTCGCCGACGTGGTGGCGGCCTGCCGGGAGCTCGGCGTCCTGGTGCACGTCGACGCCGCCCAAGGGGCCGGCCACGACCCCATCGCCTTCGACGAACTGGGGGCCGACCTGCTCTCGGTGTCCGCCCACAAGCTGGGCGGGCCGGGCGGCGTCGGTGCCCTCCTCGTGCGGCGCGGGCTGCGCGTACGGCCTCTGCTCGTGGGTGGCGACCAGGAACGGGCCCGGCGAGCCGGGCTGGAACCCGTGGCGGCCATCGCCGGGTTCGGTGCCGCCGCCGGGGCGCTGTCGGGTGGCGGGCTCGAGCGGGAAGCGGCGGTGCAGCGGTCCCTCACGGATCGCATCCTCGATGCGGTGCCTGGGCTCGAGGGCGTCCACGTCTACGGCGACCCCGTCGACCGGGTCCCTCACCTCGTCTGCCTCGGCATCGACGGCATCGAGCCGCAGGCGGTGCTGCTCGGCCTCGACCGGGTCGGCGTGGCCGCCCACTCCGGCTCGGCCTGCTCGTCCGAGGCCCTGGAGCCGTCGCCCGTCCTCGAGGCCATGGGGGTGGATGCCCACCGCAGCTTGCGCCTCTCGGTGGGCTGGACCACCACCGACGACGACGTGACGGCCGCCCTCCAGGCACTCCCGCCGATCCTGGCGCAGCTCCGAGCCCTGCGCTGAGCCGGGTCAGGAGTAGCGCTGCTCCCGGAAGGGGTCGGCGTAGTTGTGGTAGCCGTTGATCTCCCAGTAGCCGGGGCGGTCGTGCACCGATACCTCGAGGCCGCGCAGCCACTTGGCCGACTTCCAGAAGTACAGGTGTGGGATCACGACGCGGGCCGGGTAGCCGTGGTCAGGATCGAGCGGCTGGCCGCCGAACTCATAGGCCACCATGCCGGAGCTCACGATGTCGGCCAGCGGCACGTTCGTCGTGTAGCCGCCCTCGGCGTGCTCGACGACGTGGGCCGCCTCCGCCTGCACCCCGGCGCGATCGAGGAGGTCGCGCACCAGGACGCCCTTCCAGACCGTGTCGAGCATGGTCCACTTCGTGACGCAGTGGATGTCCTGCGTGACCTCGACCGCCGACATCGCCCGGAGGTCACCCCACGAGAGCACGAAGGGCTCGTCAACCGCCCCGAAGATGCGCAGATCCCAGTCGGACAGGTCGGTCTTGTACTCGGGCACGCCGCCCACGTGCAGCACCGGGAACCGCTCCGTCGTGTACTGGCCCGGCGGGAGCCGGGCGGGATCTATGCCCCGCGCCGCGAGGGCCCGGCGGTTGCGCTCGAAGAAGCCCACGACCGCTGAGCGTAGAGGCGCCGCCGCGGTAGCGTCCGCACGGTGGGGAAGCTCTATGTCGTGCGTCACGCCGACGCGGGCCACCGGAGCGGGCCTCGCGAGCTCGATGACCAGAGGGAGCTCACCGAGCGGGGCCGACGCCAGGCCGAGGGGCTGCGGACGCTGCTGGAGGACGACCACGTCACGCGTCTGTTGGCCAGCCCGTTCGTGCGCTGCATGCAGACGCTCGACCCGTTGGCGCGTGACCTGCGGGTGCCGGTGGAGCCCGACGAGCGGCTTGCCGAGGGGCGGAGTGCCGGCAGCGTGCTGGCGCTGGCGGCCGAGGTGCGACACACCAGCGCGGTGCTGTGCAGCCACGGCGACGTGATCCCCGAGCTGCTCGAGGCCCTGGTGGCCAGCGGGACCCGTCTCAAAGACGAGCTGCGCTGGCAGAAGGCCTCCACCTGGGTGCTCACCTGGGACGGCGACCGCCTTACCAAGGGGCGTTACGTGCCACCACCGGCCTGAGGATCGTCAGGGGTACCCGTGGTGGTCGTCGCCAGCGCGGCGGTGACCTCGGCCCGGAGGTTCTGGATGAGCTCGACGATGTCGGGCGGGGGATCGAGGGCGTCGAGGCGGTCGAGCTCGGCGGCCGCCTGCTGCACCAGCCCGCTGCGGAAGAACACCACGGCAAGGAAGGCATGGACGTCGGGGTAGTCCGGGTTGGTGGTGGCGGCGTCGAGCAACGAGGTGAGCGCGCCTTCCCGATCGCCCACCAGCGTGTAGAGGGCCCACCCCTTGTACGTGAGCGCCTCCACATTGGTGGGCTGGTCCTGCAGGACCTCGTCGTAGAGGGCCACGGCGCCCTCGGCGTCCCCCTGGCCGAACAGCCGCCCGGCCTGGTTGAGCTTCTCGGTGACCGACTGGCGCACGTCGCCCGACCCGGTCTGGCCGGCCTCACGGCGGCCCGACGCCTGCGCCACGAGCACCCCGGCCACGAGGGCGAAGGCCAGCACCCCCGCGAGCGTGACCAGCCGGCGGCCTGTGGGGCGCTGGGGTGCTGCGGCGGTTCGCACCGCGCCGGCATCGATCCGACGCAGCACTGCCGCGGCACGCGCCGTGTAGTCGTCCTTGAGGGCTGCGTAGTCGTGCTCGTCGACGTCGCCCGCCTCGTGCTCGCGTTCGAGGTCCTCGAGCGAGCGGAGAAGGAAGTCCCGCTGCTCCTCCAGGGCGTCCCGCGCTTCGAGACGGAGGTCGCTCATCGCTCGCCGAGGGCTCGATCGACCAGGGCACGGTCTTCGTCGGTGGCCGCCGTGCTCGAGGTCCGTCGCCAGCGAGCAAAGGCGGCCGACAGCGCCGCCAGCGCGGCCACGAGACCCACGACCGGCACGATCCACACGAGGCCGTCGAAGCCGGAGGCGGACGGGATCAGCTGCACCTGGTCGCCGTAGGTGGCCGCGATCGTGCCACGGATCTCCGCCGCACTCCGCCCCTCCTCCACCAGGCGGGCGATCTCGAGGCGGATCGAGCGCGAGGCGGCCACGTCGGAGTCGGCCACCGACTGGCTGCGGCACACCGGGCACTTCATCGTCTTGGCGATGGCGCGCACCTGCTCCTCGGTGGTCCGGGGCGGCCCGTCGTCCACCGAGGCCCGCACGAGCGACACGAGCACGACCGAGGTCATCACGAGCCAGCTGGCGCGGCGGAAGCGGGGCGAGCGCCGGATGCTCACGACCCCGTCCCCTCGTAGAGCGCGATGACGTCGTCGAGGTCGACTCGGCTGACGGCGCCGGCGAAGCGCTGCACGACGGTGCCGTTGGGTGAGATCACGAACGTCTCGGGCACCTGGGCCACGCCGTAGGCCACGCCGATGCTGTTCTCGGGATCGTCGATCACCGGCCAGTCGCCCCCGTTGTCGGCAAAGAACTTCCGGGCGTCGTCAGCGTCGTTGTCGAAGGTCACGCTCACCAGGACGGCATCGCCGGTGGCCCGGTGAGCGGCGTCGAAGGCGACGAGCTGCGGATGCTCGGTCTGGCACGGGATGCACCAGCTGGCGAAGAAGTTCACCATCACCCAGCGGCCGCGAAACTCGTCGATCGACACCTGCTGCCCGTCGAGCGTGGTGCCCGCGGTGGCCGGCGCGAGCCGACCGATGAGCGGGCTCTGGGTGGCCCGCTCGCTGCTGGGGGCGCGGGTGGCCAGCAATGCCACCAGCATGACGACGACGAGGGCGATCGCCGCCGACGCCACGACCGCGGCACGCGTGCCGCCCGCAGGCTGGTCAGCCTCGACCTCCGCATCTCGCGACGATTCCCCTACGCGCGCGTCAAGGATTCGTCGCGAGTTCGGGGGGTGGGGGTCGCTCACCGGGTGCCGACCGGCTCGGGTGACCGTTCCGCGGTGTCCTCAACCGGGATGGGAGCGGAGACCGGGTCGGTGGGCCGCCGCCGTCGACCGGGCCACGCGGCCAGCAGGGTGCCGAAGGCCATCACGCCGCCGCCGATCCAGAGCCACAGCGCCATGGGCTGGATGATCACACGGAGCGTGACCTCCCCACTGCCGTCATCGGGCAGACGGGTGACCGTGAGGTAGATGTCCTCGCGCAGGCCGGTCTTCACCGACGGCGTGCCGATGAGCGACCCGAAGCCCGGGTACTGCGACAGCGCCGGTCGGTAGACCTGGCCCCCATCGACCTGCACGCTCACCTTGGTGGCCGTGCGGTTGGGCTCCTGCACCACGTCGGTACGCAGATAGGTGATCAAGTGGCCGTCCACCACCCGCGTCTGACCGGGGCTGAAGCGGGCCTCGACCTCGCGCAGGTAGTGCCCGTTGGTGGCGATGGCCACCGCCACGAGCACCACGCCGAGGTGCACGATCATGCCGCCGTTGGTGCGCCCCACCAGGCCGCGCCACCCCTGCCGACGGGTCGCCAGCGCCACCTGGCGCAGCGCCGCGCCTCCGGCGAAGGCCCCCAGCCCGAAGGTGAGCACCGTGCCCAGGCCGCGGGCACCGAGCGCCACGGTGACCACCACCGCGAGCGCCGCTCCCCACGCCGGCCACAGCAGCCGCTGCGACAGGAGCTCGCCCGAGGCCTTGCGCCACGGCAGCACCGGCGCCACCGCCATCATGAAGAGCAGGGCGATGCCGATGGGCACGGTCATGCGGGTGAAGTACGGCGGGCCGACGGTGACGGCCCGATCGTTGAGGGCCTCGGCCACGAGGGGGAACACCGTGCCCAGCAGGACCACGAAGGCGAACCCGGCGAACAGCACGTTGTTGACGAGGAAGGAGCCCTCGCGCGACAGCGGCGAGTCGATGCGACCGGGCGAGCGCAGGCGGTCGCCCCGCCAGCCGATGAGACCGAGGGTGACGGCGACGATGAGACCGAAGAACGACAGCAGCCACACGCCGATGTCGCTGTCGCTGAAGGCGTGGACCGACTCGAGCACACCGGAGCGGGTGAGGAACGTGCCGAGGATGGTGAGGCTGAAGGTGGCGCACAGGAGCGACAGGTTCCAGACGCGCAGCATCCCGCGACGCTCCTGCACCATCACCGAGTGCAGGTAGGCCGTGCCGGTGAGCCACGGGAGGAGCGAGGCGTTCTCCACGGGATCCCAACCCCAGTAGCCGCCCCAGCCCAGCACCTCGTAGCTCCACCAGGCGCCGAGGGCGATGCCCACTGTGAGGAACCCCCACGCCAGCAGCGTGGCCCGCCGTGTCTCCACCAGCCATCCCTCGCCGAGGCGGCCCGTGGCCAGGGCGGCGATGGCGAAGGCGAAGGGCACGGTGAAGCCCACATAGCCGAGGTAGAGCATCGGCGGGTGGATCGCCATGAGGATGTGCTCCTGGAGGAGCGGGTTGGG
>DAIQBC010000032.1:0-13326 GCA_036781345.1 Acidimicrobiales bacterium
GTGGTTGACCGTGGTGGGGGCGAGCGAGGCGTCCAGCGTGGCCACGATGTCGCCCTTGTCAGTGGCGATCGTCACCGTGAACGTGGCGGTCGGATCGATCTCGATGGCGGGGGGGTTGGACATGGGGACCTACGCTACCGCCCGTGCCGGAAGCCATGGACGCCCGTGAACGACGAGAGCTGTGCGACCTCCTCGAGGAGCTCGGCCCCGACGCTCCCACCCTCTGCGAGGGTTGGGCCACCGCCGACCTCGCCGCGCACCTCGTTGTGCGTGAGCGGGACCTGCGGGCCGCCCCTGGCATCCTGCTCGGCGGCCGCTTCGAGGCCGGGCTCGAGCGTCTGATGGAGCGTGCCAAGGCCCAGGGCTACCCACGGCTGGTGGATCGCGTCCGCAACGGCCCGCCGCTCGGCCCGATGGCGGTTCCGGGGCTGCGGACGCTGCTCAACCTGCACGAGTACGTCGTCCATCACGAGGACGTCCGCCGGGCCAACGACCTGGTCCCACGCACCGACCGCCCCGATCTGCAAGATGCCGTGTGGGGGCTGCTGCGGCGCCAGGCCCGCCTGCTGCTGCGCAGGGTGCCGGACGCCACGGTCCGCCTCGAGCGCGACGGTGGGGGAGCGGTGGCGGTGGGTTCGGGACCCGAGGTGGTGGTCGCCGGTGAGCCAGTGGAGCTCTTGTTGTACCTCTTCGGTCGACGCGGTGCGGCGCAGGTGCAGATCACCGGCGATGCCACGGCCCGAGAGGCACTGGCCCAGGCCAAGCTCGGCATCTAGCAGTGTGGCTCAGGGGGCGGCGGTGCCCACCTGGACCGGAGTGCCCGTCGGCGCGGTGCCCCCCACGAGCGGGAAGTGGCAGGCCACGAAGTGGCCCTCTCCCACCGCGCGGACCTGTGGCTCCTCGAGTGCGCAGCGTTCCTGAGCCAACGGGCAGCGGGTGCGGAAGCGGCACCCGGCGGGCGGATCGATCGGAGAGGGCAGGTCGCCGGTGAGCAGACCGCTCTGGACGGGCGGCACCGTGGGGTCGGGCACAGGGATCGACCGCAGGAGGGCGGCGGTGTACGGGTGCGCCGGCGTGGCGTAGAGGTCGTCGGGTGAGCCGACCTCGCAGATCTTGCCGAGGTACATCACCGCGACGCGGTCGCTGATGTTCTTCACCACCGCGAGGTCGTGGGCGATGAAGATCAACGTGAGGCCGTACCGAGCCTTCATGTCCTCGAGGAGGTTCAGGATCTGCGCCTGCACCGACACGTCGAGGGCTGAGACCGGCTCGTCGCAGATCACGACCTTGGGCTCGAGCACGAGCGAGCGGGCGATCGAGATGCGCTGGCACTGGCCGCCGGAGAACTGGTGGGGACGCTTCTCGGACGCCACCGCGGGGTCGAGACCCACTGCGTCGAGCACTTCCGCCACGCGTGCCTTCTGCTCGACGTCTGTGCCCCGCTTCCAGATCCGGAGCGGCTCGGCGACGATGTCCTTGACCTTGCGACGCGGGTTCAGCGACGAGATCGGGTCCTGGAAGATGAACTGCAGGTGCGTGCGCACCTCCCGGAGGGCCTGACCGCTCATCGAGGCGAGATCGTTCCCCTCGAACAAGACCCGCCCGCTCGTGGGCGGGGGCAGCTGCATGATGGCTCGGCCGGTCGTCGACTTGCCGCAGCCCGACTCACCCACCAGCCCGAGCGTCTCGCCCTGGCGCACGTCGAGGCTGATTCCCGAGACCGCGTGCACGACCCCACCAGCGGTCTTGAACTCCACCACGAGGTCTTCGATGCGCAGGACGATGTCGTCCCCCTGGCGAAGGTGGGCGGTGCCGGTGCCGGCCATCAGGCCCCGCCTCCGAGGCTCGCCTCGGCCAGCGCCGCATCCTCGACGTGGGCGGCTGCGGCCGAGTCGCCGGTGACCGCGGCTTCGGCGGCGGGCACGTGGTGGGCCAGGTTGCGGGCCAGCGCGTCGCGACCGGCTTCGGTGCCCACCGGGAACCAGCACCGGAACAGATGACCTGGGGTCTCCGCCTCCACGAGCGGCGGGGGCTCCGTGTGGCACTTGGGCTGTGCGTAGGGGCACCGCGGAGCGAACCGGCAGCCTGCGGGCGGGTTGATGAGGTCGGGAGGTCGCCCGCCGATGATCTGCAGTCGGGTGTGGCTCGGGTCCTCGAGCTTGGGGATCGACTTGAGCAGCGCCTCCGTGTACGGCATGCGCACGTTGGCGAACAGCGCCCGGGTGGGCGCCTTCTCCACGATCTGCCCCGCGTACATGACCGCGATCTCGTCTGTGCGACCGGCCACCACGCCGAGGTCGTGGGTGACGAGGACCATGGCCATGTGGCGCTCGTGCTGCTGCTGGTTGAGCAGGTTCAGGATCTGGGCCTGCACCGTGACGTCGAGGGCGGTGGTGGGCTCGTCGGCGAACAGGAGCTTGGGGCCACAGGCCAGGGAGATGGCGATGGTCACCCGTTGGCGCATGCCGCCCGACAGCTCGTGCGGGTACTGACTGAGACGTCGCCGGGGGTCGGGGATGCCGACGGAGGTCAGCAGCTGCAGGGCCTGCTCGTTGGCCTCGTCCTTGGGGATGTCGAGGTGGTAGCGGAGGCCTTCGGTGATCTGGCGGCCGATCTTCATGACCGGGTTGAGCGAGGTCATGGGGTCCTGGAACACCATGGCCATCTCGGTGCCCCACAGGGCACGAAGCTGAGCGTTGGAGGCGCCCACCAGCTCCTGGCCGTTGTAGGTGGCCGACCCGCTCCGCACGACGTTGCGCGAGGTGAGCAGCCCCATGAGGGACCGGGCCAGGACGGTCTTGCCCGAGCCGGACTCCCCGACGATGCCCAGCGTCTTGCCGCGCTCGAGGCTGAGGCTGACGCCGTCCACCGCACGGACCAGGCCGCCCAGGGTGTCGAAGTGCGTGCGGAAGTCGTCGACCACGAGCAGCGGTCCGACGTGCGGCGCCGGTGCGGTGAGGACCCGACGGGCGTGGCGCGAGGCGTCGCTCACAGTGCGGCGTCCTTCACGTCGAAGGCGGCCCGGAAGCGATCGCCGAGGAAGTTCACCGCGAGCACGGTGACGAACATCATGGCGGCGGGAATCATGGAGGTGTGGGCCACGTTCTCCTGCTGGAGGGCTCGCCGGCCTCCGTTGATCATCCCTCCCCAGCTGATGGTCTCCTGCGACGTGAGCCCGAGGAACGCCAGGCTGCCCTCGGCGACGATGGCGATGGCGACCACGAGCAGCCCGAAGGCGAGCAGCGGCAGGATCACGTTGGGGAGGATCTCGCGCACGAGGATCCGCCAGCGGCTGGCCCCGGCCGCCTCCGCAGCCAGCACGAACTCGCGCCGGGAGAAGGTGAGGGTGGTGGCTCTGGCGATGCGGGCGAAGGCGGGGATCGACACGAGTGAGATGCCGAGCACCACGTTCTTCAGGTCGGCGCCGAGGAACGCCACGATGGCGATCAGCAGGATGAGGGCGGGGAAGGCCAGGAAGATGTCGACCACCGACATGAGGATCGTCTCCGCCCGCCCCCGCAGGAAGCCGGCCACCAGCGCGGGCGAGCCACCCACCACCATCCCGACGGCGAGGACGCCGAAGGCCACGATGAGCGACACCCGCCCGCCGTAGATCAGCCGGGAGAAGATGTCGAAGCCGTTCTGCTCGGTGCCGAGGAGGTGGCCCCCGGTGCCCGGGGGAGCGTTGTTGGGCACGAGGAAGTCGGCCCGCGCGGGATCGTCGATCGGGAGCCACGAGGCGAAGGCGGCGCCGGCGCTGACCAGTGTCAGCCAGGCGATGCTGAGCCAGCCGGCCAGACCGAGGACGCCGCCTCGCTTGCGTCCCTTGACGCGCGAGGCCGTGGCAGCACCGGCCAGGGCGGGAGCCGGCGGCGCAAGGTCGAGACCCGCTTGGGTCGGCAGGTCGCTCATCAGGTGCCCGCCCTTCGCACGCGGGGGTCGAGCACGGAGTAGAGGAGATCAGTGGCGAAGTTCACGAGCACGAAGGCCGTGGCGATCATGAGCACCACTCCTTGCACCACGAGGTACTCGCGTTGGAGGATCGAGCGCACGGCCAGCTCACCCACACCGGGGATCCCGAAGAAGGTCTCGACGATCACCGAGCCACCGATGAGGGTGCCGAAGTTGATGCCGAACACCGTGATCAGAGAGAACGACGACGGTCGGAGCGCGTGCCGGAGGAGGATGTGCCAGGTGGGCAGGCCCTTGGACCGGGCCATGAGCACGAAGTCCTCCTGCAGGGTCGCGATGAGGTCGCTGCGGAGCAGGCGCGTGTACACGGCGGTGAGCCCGGACGCGAGGACGGCCACGGGCAGGGCCACCGACTTCAGGTTGGCGCCCAGCCCGTCTGGGCCGGTGAGGCGGTCGAACCCGATGGCGGGGAACCACCCGAGCCGGATCGAGAAGAGGTAGACGAGGAACACCGCCAGGGCGAACCCGGGCAGGGAGATCAGGCCGAACGCCCCGGCCGTGATGGCCTTGTCGGCCCGCGAGTTGGCCCGGTAGGCACTGAACAGGGCCAGCGGGACCGAGACCAGCAGCGAGATCAGCTGCGCCAGGAGCATCAGCTCGATCGACGCCGGGAGCCGTTGCGCCAAGGACGTGGTGGTGGCGATGTCCTGTGAGTAGGACTTGCCCAGGTCATGGTTCACCACCACGTCGTGGAGGTAGCCGAGGTATTGGGCAGGGAAGGACTCGTTGAGCCCGAGCCGCTCCTCGAGCGCGGCCCGGGCCACGGGGTTGGCGGCCTCCGAGCCGAGGATCAGGTTGACCGGGCTGCCCGGGAGCAGCTTCGTGAGGGAGAACGTGAGGAAGCTCACGATCAGCACCACAGCCAGCAGCTTCGCGAGCCGCTCGGCCAGTGTGCGCACGATGGTCATGTCAGGCTGTTCCTCGGCCCGGTGACGTCAGAGGACGGCGGCGGCCGAAGCCGTCATCCGCCCGTCTTGTAGAGCCGGCCGGGCTTGATGGCGCCGAGCGAGTTGGCTTCGCCTGGCGGCGGAGGGCCGACCTTGGCGGGGTCGTAGACGTTGCCGAACAGGTCGTACAGGGTGGTGATGAGCGGCACCTCCTCGCCAGTGATCTCCTGCACCCGGAAGTACTTCTCCTTGCGGGTCTCGAAGTCGGCGGTCTGGCGGGCCTCTTCGAGGAGCTTGTCCACCTCGGGGTTGCTGTAGAAGACGAGGTTGCCGGTGTCGCCGGTGGTGAGGGCGCCACGGGTGGCGTCGGGGTCGATGAACTGGGCGCTGCGGAAGCACGCCGCGGTGTAGTCGCCGCTCTTGGAGAAGATGCGGTTCACGAACGCGCCCTGCTCCTGGCTCGACAGCGTGATCTTCATGCCGACGTCCTCGCCGAGCTGCTTGATGATGTTGAGGATCAGGTCGGCCTCGGGCGTCGGGATGCACACGATCTCGAACTCGAGGCCGCCGAGCTCGTCGACCAGGGCCTTGGCCTTGTCGGGGTCGTACTTCGGGGTGCCGGCATCGGGGTTGTAGTAGGCGTTGTCGGGTGCGTAGCCCGAGTAGCTGGGGGTGCGCACACCGCCGTAGGCCCGCTCGTTGATGAGGTCCTTGTCGATGGCGTAGGCCACGGCCTGGCGGGCCTTCACGTTGTCGAAGGGCGGCTTGGAGTTGTTCATCAGCAGGATCGTGGAGCTCGAGCCGCTGATCTTCTGGGCGCTGAACCCCTTGTCCTCGGCCGACTTGATGGTGCCGGAGTCGGCGGTCTGGAAGATGTCGATGTCACCCGTCTCGAGGGCGGACACGCGCTGGCCGCTGTCGGGGATCGGCACGATGGTCAGCTTGTCGAGGTACGGCAGCTGGATCCCGTTGTCGTCCTTGCCCCAGTAGTCGGGGTTGGCTTCGAGCACGACGCGCTCGCCGGCGCTGTACTCGGTGAGCTTGAAGGGGCCCGTGCCGACACCACCGGTCTTCAAGTTGAGGCCGCCGGCCACCGCGGTAGGGGATTCGATGTAGCCGCTGGAGCCGGCCAGCGTGTCGGCGAACGCCACGTCGGGCCCGGCCAGGTTGAACACGACCGTCAGACCCTCGGGTCCTTCAGGCGTGTCCATCGAGGTGATCTTGTCGAGGTTGGTCTTGCACGGGCAGGCCGTGGCCGGGTCCTGCAGGCGCTTGAAGTGCTTCACGACGGCGTCAGCGTTGAGGGGCGTGTCGTCGTGGAACGTGACCCCCTCGCGCAGCTTCACCGTGTATTGGGTCAGGGCGTCGTTGTTCTCGATGGTCTCGGCGAGGAACGGGACGACCTTGCCGTCTTCGTACGTGGTGAGCGGGTCGTAGATCCCGAGGGTGATCAGCTTGTCCGCCGGCTGCGCGGCCTCGCCGGGGGCCAGCGTGGCCACGTCCGACTCGGTGCCGAAGACCAGCTCGCCGCCCTTGACCGGGGTGCCGGCCGCCTCCGTGGTGGTGGTGGAGCCATCGGTGCCGCCGTTGTCCGGGCCGGCCGTCTTGTCGCTTCCGCCACAGGCGGCCGCCACCAGCACCAGACCGAGGAGCACAGCGATGATCCGATGCCACGGTGCGTGGCCGTTCTTGTCCTTCAAGATGTCCCCCTGGCGGCGTAGGAGTGCTGGATCAGCGACCTGACAGGAGGCCGAACCGGTGACGCCGGTCACACCGGTGGTCGGGACCGTAGGAGCCGGCTGTCACCCTGTCAACCACCGGGACCTGGGCGAGTCAGCGCGCGGGATCGGGGATGTCGACGGCCTGCTCGTAGAACCGGGCGAAGCCCAGGACCGAGTCGACGTAGGGCACCGAGTGGTTGTAGGCGAAGTAGGCGGCTCGCAGCCCCGGGTCGGCGTCGAGTCCGCCACTGACCGTGCAGAGGTAGGTGGCCGCCGCCAGCGTGGCGTCATAGAGGTTGAAGGGCGACATCGTGCCGTCCCCGTTGCCGTCGGCTCGGAAGCGCGACCACGTCTGGGGGATGAACTGCATCGGGCCGACGGCGCGGTCGAAGGTCGCATCGCCGTCGTAGGCGCCGCCGTCGGAGTCACCGACCACGGCGGTCTCGCGGGCGCCGTCGAGCGGGATCCCGATGATGCGGCGGCTGGTGTCCCCGTTGGTGTCGAGGGTGGTACCGCCGTAGGTGCCGTGGCGGCCCTCGACGCGCGAGATGCCGGCCAGGCCCCACCACCGGACGGCGCAGGTGGGTCGCTCCGCGGCGACGGTGGCGGCGGCGCGGTAGTACGCGTCGAGGGCGACCAGCGGGAACTCCACCCCGTCGACGGTGGCCAGGACGCGGGCATCTTCGTAGGCCACACGGGCGGCAGCCACCTGACCACCGGCTGCCTGTTCCCCGCTGATGGCACCCGAGTGCTCGGCGGCGATTCGTTCCAGCGCCGCGTCCGCGGCGGCGAGAGCGTCCCTGGCCTCGGTGGCGCGGGCGATGGCCTCGTCGATGCGCGCCCGGTAGGAGGCCCGCTCCGTGAGCAGCACCTGCATGGAGACGCCGCCGAGCACGTCGCGCCGCGCGACCTCGTTGATGGCTGGCGTCTCGGAGGCCAGCGCGGTGTTCAGTCGCTCGGCGTCTCCGCCGGCCACGAAGCTGCGCACCGCCAGCTCCTGGATGGCTGCCTCGACCGAGGACAGCCGGGTGGTGAGGCCCCGGGCACGGGCCTCGGCTGCGACGCGCGTGGCCTCGAGCTCGGCCACCTGGGCCCTCAGCTCGGTGGCCGTGCGGTCGAGATCCACCCGACGGCCCCTTGCCGCGGTGTGGTCGGCGTCCGCGCGGCGGTACCGAGTGGTGGCGCGCCGGAAGGCGGGGCTGTCCACTGGTACCGCGGCCAGATCGAGCGAAACGGCGGGCAGGCCGGGCAGGTCGGGGGACGGCGCCGCCAACCGAGCGGCAGCGGCGGCTGGCTCGGCGACCGTGGTGGGCCCCTCGGCGCGGGCGCCCTCGAGAGGGAGCACCAGGTTCCCGGCGGCGACGAGCGCACACGCAGCGATGGCGCGTCGCAGCGGGGAGGTGGGGCGGAGTCGCATCAGCGGGACGGCGGCGAGGGGGAGGCGAGAGCGGAGGGCGGAACCCACGACGACGGGTGATCAGTGTGCCGCGGACGGGCACGCGAGGGAAGCCTTTGGCATGCTGAGCCGATGTCCGACCGCGTCTCCATCTCGATCGACAACGGCATCGCCGATGTCCGCCTGAACCGTCCCGACAAGCTCAATGCCCTGGACCAGGCCATGTTCCAGGGCATCGTCGACGCCGGCGAGGCCCTCAAGAACGATCCGGCCGTGCGGGCCGTGGTGCTCTCGGGTGAGGGCCGGGGGTTCTGTGCTGGCCTCGACTTCGCCAGCTTCCAGTCGATGGCCGCCGACGCCGAGCGACCGAACGGCGGATCCCTCGGCGCCATCGGGGACACGGGCGGCCGCCTCACCCACCTCGGTCAGCAGGCGGCTTGGGTCTGGCAGGAGCTGGAGGTCCCGGTGATCGCGGCCGTGCACGGGGCCGCCCTGGGTGGAGGCCTGCAGATCGCGCTCGGGGCCGACCTCCGGATCGTGGCGCCCGACGCCAAGCTCTCCGTCCTGGAGTCCCGCTGGGGTCTGATCCCCGACATGACCGGCACCGTGGTGCTGCCGAAGCTGGTGGGCCTCGACGTGGCCAAGGAGCTCACCTTCTCCGGCCGGATGGTCTCCGGTGAGGAGGCCGTCGCCCTCGGGCTGGCCACCCATCTGGCCGACGATCCCCGTGCGGCCGCCCTGGAGCTGGCCGCCGACCTCGCCACCAAGAGCCCCGACGCACTGCGGGAAGGGAAGCGCCTCCTGAACCTCTCCGGGACGCGGCCGTTGGCCGAGCAGCTCCTCGACGAGCGCGTGACGATGGCCTCCCTCATCGGCAGCCCAAACCAGGTCGAGGCCACGATGGCCTACTTCGAGAAGCGGCCGCCCCGCTTCTCGTGATCCAGGATCACCGCCCGCCACGGCCGCGGCTGCTCGTCGGGTGGTCTGGGCGCCGCCGCTCGCCGCTGGTGCTCAGTCGTCGGTGAGGGCGCCGGCGCGCTGCCAGGCGGCCTCGACACGATCGAGGCGGTCGGTGGCGGGGCCCCGGAGACGGGTCGCCACGCCCGTGACCAGCGCGTTGGCGAGGGCCAGGGTGCCCACGTGGCTGTCGAAGGGACCGGCTCCCTCCGCGGCCACCACGAAGGCCACCGCGGCCGACCGGGCCAGGGGTGAGAGCCGGGAGTCCGTGAGGGCGATGACGAGCCCGCGGGCCGCCACCGTCTCGTTGGCAGCCTCGAGCACCCAGCGCTCATAGCGTCGCAGGTCGATGGCGACCAGCACGTCACGGGGTTCGGTGTGAGCCAGGGCACGTGCCACCTCGACCGAGGATCCCCCGACGCGCTCGACGCCGGGGCGGAGCAGGTCGAGCGCGTCGGCCAACAGCGCGGCGACGCCGTCCTGGGCCGCCCCCGCCAGCACCCGCACCACCCGCCTGCGGTCCGCCAGGAGGGCGACGGCGTGGTCGAAGGCCCGTCGGTCAACCGCGTCCAGCGTCTGGATCACGTTGTCGGCCTCCCGGGCGGCGGTGGTGGCGAGGACGTCGTCGACGTCGCGCCCCCGGATCTTCTCTGCTGCTGGTCGCAAGCGATGGTCGATGCCGGCTCGCGCCTCGGTCTGCAATCCCACCCAGCCGTCGTAGCCGAGCCGGTCGGCCAGGCGCACGACGGTCGCGCCGCTGGTGCGGGCTCGTCGCCCGAGCTCGGCGACGGTGGCGAAGGCAGCCGCCGAGGGGTCGGCCAGCACGATCTCGGCCACGCGCCGCTCCGCCGGGGGGAGCACGTCGGCGTGGGCCTCGATGCGGCTCCCCAGATCGCTCATGTAACGAATGCTACGATGCTGACCCAGATCGCAACAGGCATTGCAGCCGCCTGGAGCTGAGGAGGAGCCTCGATGCCCACGTTCCGCTCGACCAACCCGGCTCGGCCGGCCGAGGTCGTCATCGAGCTACCGGCCCACACGGCCGCCGACGTCGACGTTTCGGTCCAGCGGGCCACCGACGCCCAACGGGCATGGGCGCGACGACCGGTTCCCGAGCGAGCCGAGGCCATCGCCGCGGTCGGCGCCATCCTGGTGCAGCGGAAGGCGGAGCTGGCGGAGCTCGTGAGCCGTGAGGCCGGCAAGATCCGCATCGAAGGCGGCGGCGAGGTGCAGGAGGCCATCGACATGGCTGCCTTCGTGGCGGGCCAAGGGCGGTCGGCCTGGGGCGATGTCGTCCCCTCCGAGATGCACGACAAGCTGGCCTGGACCACCCGCATCCCTGTGGGGGTGGTCGGCATGATCACCCCCTGGAACTTCCCCATGGCCATCCCCAGCTGGAAGGTCTTCCCCGCCCTGCTGGCCGGCAACGGCGTGGTGATGAAGCCCTCCGAGCTGGCCCCTGCGTGTGGCGTGGCCTTCGTCGACGCATGCATCGAAGCCGGCATCCCCGCCGACCTCGTGCAGGTGGTCCATGGCGGGCCTGAGCCGGCCGCCGCTCTCGCCACCCACCCGGGTGTCGGGGCGGTGTCCTTCACCGGCTCGGTGCCCACCGGCCGCAAGGTGGCCGCGGCCGCCATGGAGGTGGGCCCGAAGCTGGTCAGCCTCGAGCTTGGAGGCAAGAACGCCATGGTCGTGCTCGACGACGCCGACCTCGACCTCGTGCTCGACGGCGCGCTCTTCGGCGCGTTCGGCACGTCCGGGCAGCGGTGCACCTCCACGTCCCGCCTCATCCTGCAGCGGGGCATCGCCCACGCGGTGGTCGACCGCCTGGTCGCCCGAGCGGAGGCGCTGGTGCTCGGCGACCCGCTCGACCCGGGCACCGACGTCGGCCCGGTGATCACCGAGCAGTCCGCCCACCGCATCGTGGCCATGGCCTCCGCGGCGGTCGCCGAGGGAGCCGTGGCGGTCACGGGCGGTCGCCTGCGCCAGGACATCGCCGGGTGCGAGGGCGGCACGTTCGTGGAGCCGACGATCCTCACCGGCGTCAAGCCGTCGCACACGATCGCACGCGAGGAGGTCTTCGGTCCGGTGCTGTCCGTGATCGAGGTCGACGATCTCGACGATGCCGTGGCAGTGGTCAACTCCGTCGAATACGGGCTGAGCGCGGCCATCTACACGCGCGACCTCAACCTGGCGCTGCGCGGCGTCCACGCCATCGACACCGGCATCACCTACGTGAACGCCCCCACCATCGGCGCCGAGATCCCCCTCCCATTCGGTGGCACCAAGCACACGGGCAACGGCTTCCGCGAAGCGGGCGCTCGCGGCATAGAGCAGTTCAGCCAGGTGAAGACCGTGTACGTCGACTACTCCGGCCGGCTCCAGCGGGCCCAGATCGACAACCGCGAGGACCCGTCATGACCGCGCTCGACACCACCGCGACCGCAGCCTGGCTGGCTCGGTACCACGACGTGGTCGCCCCCGTGCTGCCGTCCTACTTCGACGTCGTCGCCGAGCGGGCCGAGGGCTCATGGGTGTGGGACGTCGAAGGGCGCCGCTACCTCGACCTTGGATCCGGGATCGCGGTCACCAACACCGGCCACCGGCACCCGAAGGTCGTCGACGCCATCCACCGGCAGGTCGACCGCCTCCTCCACACGTCGGTGGTGCTGAAGCACCAGCCCTACATCGAGGCTGCGGAGGCCATCGCCGGGCTGGCGCCGTTCCTCGATCACCCGAAGGTGTTCCTGTGCAACAGCGGGGCCGAGGCCGTCGACGGGGTCGTCAAGCTGGCTCGACGCACCACCGGCCGTCCGGGGTTGATCGCCTTTCGACGGGGCTTCCACGGGCGGACGCTGGCCGCCACCAGCCTCACCACGGCCAAGGCGTCGTACCAGGAGGGCTACGGCCCGCTCCTGCCATCGATCCACATCGCGCCGTACTGCATCACCGGTGCCACCAACCCGCACGGCACCGACGCCGCCGCCCTCGACGCGACGCTGGGCGAGCTCGACGGCATCCTCCACGAGCACGCCGGCACCATCGCCGCCATGATCGTCGAGCCGGTGCTCGGCGAGGGCGGCTACATCGTGCCGCCGGTTGCCTGGCTCGCTGGGCTGCGGGAGCGCTGCGACGAGCACGGCATCCTGCTCGTCTTCGACGAGGTGCAATGCGGCTTCGGTCGCACCGGCCGGCCCTTCGCGGCGGAGACCTTCGGCGTGCGCCCCGACGTGCTCTTGTTCGCCAAGGGTGTGGCGTCGGGCCTTCCCTTGGCCGGGATGATGGCCGGGGCGACGCTGATGGACCAGTGGCCCGCCGGCACCCACGGCTCGACCTTCGGCGGGAACCCGGTCTCGTGCGCAGCGGCCGTCGCCACCATCTCGGTGCTGCACGCCGAGGACCTGTGCGCACGGGCCGTGCGCCTGGGCGAGCGCACCCAGGCGCAGCTCCGGTCCCTAGGCGCCGAGGTCATCATTGAGGTACGCGGCATCGGGGCCATGATCGGTGTCGAGCTGCGCGACAAGGCCACCGCGGAAGCCGTCCAGGATCGCTGCCTCCGCGAGGGCGTGATCGTGCTCACCTGTGGTCCCAGCGGCAACGTGCTGCGCCTGATCCCGCCGCTCACGATGACCGACGACGAGCTCGACCACGGTCTCGAGGTGCTGTCCCGAGCCCTCCTCGGCTGAGCCCCGTTCTGTGGACGCTGACGGCCGCATTGCGAGCGTCAGCGTCCACAGAACGGGGCAAGTCAGGGCAACGATCGGAGGGTCTGCTTCTGCACCTTGCCCGTACCACCCTTCGGGAGCTCGGCGAGGACCACGACCGCCTTGGGGACCTTGAAGCCGGCCAGACGATCGCGGACCCAGGCGATCAGCTCCGCCTCGTCGGCGTCGGCGCCCGGCACGAGAGAGACGAACGCTCGCGGCACCTCGCCCCAGCGGTCGTCGGGCACCCCGATCACGGCTGCCTCGCGCACGGCAGGGTGGGCCTGGAGAGCGTGCTCGACCTCCACCGATGCGATGTTCTCGCCGCCTGACACGATCAGGTCCTTGGCCCGGTCGACGATCGTGAGGTAGCCGTCGGGGTCGACCACGGCGAGGTCGCCGGTGCGCAGCCATCCGGCGCGCAGCACGGCCTCCGTGGCCGCGGGGGCCCGTAGGTAGCCCACCATCACGTGGTTCGAGCGGGCGCACACCTCACCGACCGTCCGGCCGTCCCACGGCACCTCCACGTCGGCGTCGCGCAGCACCCGCACATCGACGCCGAGGATGGGCAGGCCCGTGGTGGCTCGCTGCGCAGGGGTGGACGGCACGCCCGGCTTCGGGAGGCTGCGCGTGAGGGTGGGGCTCGACTCGGTCATGCCGTAGCCGCAGATGCACTCGCAGCCGAAGCG
>DAIQBC010000033.1:0-7148 GCA_036781345.1 Acidimicrobiales bacterium
CCGGCGATCATCACGAAGATCGTGCCGTGGTCGAGCTTCTGCATCAGCCGCTTGCGGGCCATCGACCAGTTGAGGCGGTGGTAGAAGCCACTCACGCCGAACAGCGCCACGAGGCCCAGGGCGTAGACGAGGGCTGCGATCCGGCCACGGGGGCCGGTGGCCAGGGCCACCACAGTGACCCCGGCCGGGATGGCCAGGAAGAAGCACACCAGGTGCAACCAGCCCCGAAGGAGCGGCTTGGGCGGCGGTGCCACCACGTCGATGGTGGCCTCGGCGATCACCCCGTCAGCCTACGACAGCCGCCCCGGAACGCGTGAGGCGGTCCGGCGACGGCACGGCATGATGCAGCGATGCCCACCGCCACCGCCCGCGCCGAGCTGCTGGCCGGTGCGAAGGCCGTGGCTCCCATGCTGGTGGGCGTCATCCCGTTCGGGCTGGTGGCCGGCGCCACCCCGGCCACCACCGGCCTGGGCGGGGGCACCTCGATCGGGCTTTCGACCATCGTGTTCGCCGGCGCGTCGCAGCTGGCGGCCGCCGACGCGCTGGCCGACGGCGGTTCCGCCCTCGTGGCGGTGATCGCGGCGTGCACGATCAACCTCCGCCTGCTCCTCTACTCCGCGTCGCTCGCCCCCCACCTGGCCGAGGTCCCGCTCCGTCGCCGTCTGCTCATGGCCTACCTCCTCACCGACCAGGCCTACGCCGTGTCGATCACGCGCTGGACCCGGGCCGCCGACGACGAAGCCGCCGGCGGCCCCCCCGCTCCGGGTCTCGACCGGAAGGTCCCCTACTACTTCGGCGCGGCGTTGCTGCTGTGGGCCAACTGGCAGGTGTGCACGATCATCGGCGTCCTCATCGGCTCGGCCGTGCCCGACTCGCTGCCCCTCGACTTCGCGGTGCCCCTCGTGTTCCTGGTGCTCCTCGTACCCACCATCAGCTCCCGGCCCGCCGCGGTGGCGGCCATCGTGGGCGGCCTGACGGCCCTGCTGGCAGACCAGGCCGGTGCCGATCACCTCGGGGTGCTGTTCGGGGCCCTCGGCGGCATCGCGGCCGGGGCCGTCGCCGAAGCCGCCATCGACCGCCGGGGGCCGCGCGACGACACGCCGCTCCCGGCCGATCCGGGGCCCGTCCCGTGAACCGCCTCTGGACTGCGATCATCCTCTCCGGGATCGGCACCTACGTCATGCGGGCCTCGTTCCTGGTGTTCGCCCACCGCCTGGCCGACGTGCCCCCCGGGATCCAGCGGCTCCTACGGCAGATCCCGCCGGCCGCGCTGGCCGCCATCGTCGTCCCCGCCCTCCTCCGCCCCGAGGGGCAGCTCGACGTGTGGCAACCCAGGTTCCTCGCCGGGGTGGTCGCCGCGCTGGTGGCATGGCGCACCCGCAACATCGCCTTGACCCTGGCAGTCGGCATCGGCCTGGTGATGGTGGTGGAGGCGCTGTAGCGGTCTGCTAGACCCGCCCCGTGCTGACCTACGACGAGGCCGCCGCCGCGGTCACAGGACCCGGCGAGCGGTTCGAGATCGAGACGATCGACGTCGACGGCGTGCGGGTGAAGGCGTTCAAGCACGCCCCGCCGAGCCTGCGGGAGATCTTCGCCAGCGCCCGGGCACGGGGGGAGGAGACGTTCCTCGTCTACGAGGACGAGCGGTGGAGCTTCGCCGAGGTGATGACCCATGTCGATGCCCTCGCCTCCCTCCTCGTGGAGCGCTACGGCGTGGCGCCGGGCGATCGGGTGGCCATCGGGATGCGGAACTACCCCGAGTGGGTCATCGCCTTCGCGGCCATCACCTCCGTGGGCGCCATCTCGGTGTCGCTCAACGCCTGGTGGACCGAAGATGAGCTCGACTACGCACTCGGTGACTGCGGAGCCACGGTGCTGATCGCCGACATCGAGCGCGTGCAGCGGGCCCATGCGGCGGCCGAGCGCCTCGGCTGCCGGATCCTCGCGGTGCGCGCCCCCGGCGACCTGCCGGGGGGGGTCGACCGGTGGGAGGACGTCCGCCACCTCGGCGCGGCCATGCCCGACGTGGTCGTCACACCCGACCACGACGCCACCATCCTCTACACGTCCGGCACCACCGGGCACCCCAAGGGGGCGGTGTCGACCCACCGGGCCGTGGTGCAGGCGCTGATGGGCTTCGGCTGCAAGGCGGCCCTCGACCGCCTGCGCCGCGAGGGCGGCCCCGAAGCCGAGCGCGACGCCCTGCCGCCAGCGTTCATCCTCATCGTGCCCCTGTTCCACGTCACCGGTTGCGTGCCAGTGATGCTGTCGTGCTTCGCGTCGGGGTTGAAGCTGGTGATCATGTACAAGTGGGATGCCGACCGTGCCCTCGAGCTGATCGAGCGCGAGCGGGTCACCAACTTCGTGGGCGTGCCCACGCAGAGCTGGGACCTGCTGGAGTCGCCCAGGTTCGCGGCCACCGACACCACCAGCCTGGTGAGCATCGGCGGTGGCGGTGCTCCGGCCCCACCGGAGCTGGTGAAGCGGGTGGCCAGCAGCTTTCGCGGCGGCGGGCCCTCCATCGGCTACGGCATGACCGAGACCAACGCCTATGGCCCCGGCAACAACGGCCAGGACTACATCACCCACCCCACCAGCACGGGCCGGGCCACCCCGATCCTCGAGCTGGCCGTGCGCGACCCGGAGGGCCACGATCTGCCCCTCGGTGAGCGAGGTGAGATCTGGTTCAAGGGCCCGAACCTGATCCGCGGCTACTGGAACAAGCCCGAGGCCACCGCCGACACGATCGTCGACGGGTGGCTTCGCAGCGGCGACCTCGGTCGGATCGACGACGAGGGGTTCGTATACGTGGAGGACCGGGCCAAGGACATGGTGATCCGGGCCGGAGAGAACGTGTACTGCGCAGAGGTGGAGGCCGCCATCTACGAGCACCCCGCCGTGTACGAAGCGGCCGTGTTCGGCGTGCCCCACGAGCGCCTTGGCGAAGAGGTGGCCGCCGCCGTCTACGTCCGCCCCGGCCAGACCCTCACCGTCGACGAGCTCCAGGCCCACGTGGCCGAGCGGCTGGCGGCCTTCAAGGTGCCCAGCATCGTGAAGCTCGTCCACGAGGCCCTCCCCCGCAACCCCGCCGGCAAGATCCTCAAGCGCGAGATCCGCGACACGCTGACGGCGTGACCTCAGGCGGTCTCGCGGGCGCGACCCGCGTCGGCCGCCGCCCGGAGGCCGGGTGCGACCAGGCCCCACGCCTCAGCCAGCAGCTGAGCTCGATGGCCCGTCTGCGCCCAGGCATCGATCTTCGAGTAGGTGAGCTCGGCCTCCCATGCACCGCTGCTGCCCAGCGCGGCCTTGACGTGCTCGGCCACCTTCGCCGCCACCGCCTCGAGCAGCGGAAGGGTGCCCACCGCAGCGGCCGCATGAGCCGCGTCGGCCACCTCCTCCAGGCTGGTGGCCGCGTCGATGGCGATCGCGACGAGCTTCCCGACATCGGCTTCGATCTCGTTGACGTCGATCACGGCGCCAGTCTGCCGCGTGGGTCAGCTTCGGCCGCGCAGCATCTGGAGGCGACCAGCTGCGGCGGCACTGCCCAGGCGACGGAGGGCGGAGGCCCGAGCCTGGCCGGCGATCGCCGCTCGTCGTCGCGGATCCATGGCGTTGAGGCCCATCTCGGCCAGCACCGCCTCGTCGGGCTGCAACGTGAGCACCGGCACCCGACGCCGGCGAAGGCGCAGGACCTCGGCGTCGAGCAGCGCCCCGCACCAAGCGCGCATCGCCTGATCGGCAGCCAACCGGGGTCGACGCCCACGCCGTGACATCGGTGAGCTCACGACCACCAGGTCGAGCGCACCAGCGTCGATCACGACGTCGGCGTTGGTCGGCGAGTGAACGCCGCCATCGATGTGTGGCGAACCATCGACGTCCACCGGACGGAAGAAGCCAGGTATGGCACAGGACGCCGCGACGGCATCGGCCACCGGAGGGCGAGCACCGTCGCGCCCGAACACCACCCGGCGGCCATCGGCCTGCCGCACCGCGCAGATCCAGAGCCGCTCCGTCGGCCACGCGTCGGGGAACAAGCCGCCGATCCCATCGGAGATCATGGCGGTGCTGACCGACCCTTCCGGAAGCAAGGCAGCCAGGAGTGACCATGGGCGAGCCGTCAGGGGGCGGCTGGCGGCGCGAGCCAACGTGGCAGCCAGGTCCGCCGTCGGCCGCCTCTCTCGGCTCGGGCGCAGCCGCGGGGGGTCGGCGATCGGTCCCACCCGTCGCAGGATCCGCTGTCCTTCGGCGGACAGCGGGCGATCCTCGGCCCGCGCCAGGAGGTCGCTAGCGGGCATCCCGGCCCGGAGCGAGGCCCCTGTGATGGACCCGGCCGAGGTTCCCACCACCAGGCTCGCCTGGCGCGGGTCCCAACCCGTCGCGTCCTCGAGTGCCGCCAGCACGCCGGCGTGGAAGGCCCCGCCCGCCACCCCGCCTGCACCGAGGACAAGACCCACCCGCGGCGCTCGTTCACCCATGCCGCCGACGGTACCGGGCCGGCAGACAGGACCTCCTGTGGCGGCGTAGCCGGACAGGCGAGAAGCGCCGCTGCGGCGGCCATGCGTAACCTTCGCGGCGTCCGGGCAGCGGAGGGAGCACCGGACATCCGGGGGGAGACATGCCAGGTACGCGAGGCCGATGGACGAGATCGTGCGTTGTCATCGTCATGGCGGCCCTGGCCCTGGCGGGCTCGCCGGTTCCGAGCGAGGCCAGCGGCCCCAGTCCAGTGCCCGTCGGGCTCGACTGCGGCCGCTGGCGCTATGGCGCCGCCGACGAGCCCGCCCCCGGGGTCATCCCCGCGGAGTTCGACCGCGACAACTACAAGCGAACCTCCTTGCGTGACGCACGTCCGGAGCTGGCGGGCTCGCCCCAGAACCTCTGCGGTCAGAAGGGCACTGCCGTCGACCTTGCCTGGGGGGTCACGAAGGGCCGTGACGACGTGCTCATCGCGGTCCTCGACTCCGGCATCAAGTGGCGGAGCCCAGGCGACATGGCCGACCTGGCCACCAAGGCCTACATCAACCTGCGTGAGGCCCACCCCGCGTGCCGCTCCGCCACTGGCGACTGCAACGCCGACGGCATCTTCGACATCACCGACTTCGGCCCTCTGGCGGACCGCAACGGCAACGGCCTGGCCGACCCCGAGGACCTCATCCTCGACCCCGCCTTCAGCAACGGCGTCGACGACGACCGGAACGGGTACGTGGACGACATCTCCGGGTGGGACCTCGTGTATGGGGACAACAACCCGCTCGACACCCCGGACTACGGCCACGGGACCGGCGAGGCCAAGGACTCCACCGCCGCGGAGAACGGGTCCGGGGAGGTGGGCGGGTGCCCGCGCTGCCGACTCTTGCCGGTGCGCGTCGGCACGTCGTTCATCGCCGACGGGGGTCGCTTCGCCGCTGGCGTGCTGTTCGCCCTCGACTCGGGTGCCGACGTCGTCCAAGAGGCCCTGGGGGCCATCTCCAACCCGGGGCAGGCCCAGCAGGCGATCGATGCCGCCTACCGGCGCGGCGTCCCGGTGGTGGCGTCGATGGCCGACGAGGCATCGAAGCACCCCAACCTCCCGGCGTCTCTGGAGCGCACGATGGCCGTGAACTCCGTGACCACGAAGGAGGAGCCGGCCGTCGGTGGGGAGACAGTCGGGTTTCTGGCCCTCAACGGGTGCACGAACTACGGGGGCCACACGTTCGTCACGGTGTCCTCCAGCTCCTGCTCGTCAGAGGCCACCGGCAGCGCCGCGGGGATGATGGGCCTGCTGGAGTCGGCCGCGCGCGACGCGGGGCTCGCACCCCATCCGGGACTGACAGGGACGCGCGGGCGCAACGTGCTGTCGGCCGAGGAAGCGATGCAGGTCGTGCGGAGCACAGCTGACGACATCGACTTCTCCACCCCGAACTCAGTCGACCCAGCCAACAACTTCGGCACCTCCACCGGCGGGCTCATCGACACCGTGCGCTACCCGTCGACCCCTGGTTGGGACGCCGCCTTCGGCTACGGGCGGATCAACGCCTACGAGATGGTCAAGGCCGTGCGCGACGGACGAATCCCGCCGGAAGCCGAGATCACGAGCCCGCGCTGGTTCGATGTGCTCTCCACCCGTGGGGCACTGCGGATCGACGGACGCGTGGCGGCAGTGCGCGCCTCCTCCTACGACTTCCGCGTCGAGTGGGCGGCCGGACTGCAGCCACCGCGGCACCCCGCCGCGGATGCGTGGCACGTGGTCGCGGCGCGACGCGGGATCCGGGCGCCACGTGAGGGCCCACTGGCCACCATCCCTCTCCGGAGCCTGGCGGCCGCGCTCCCCGACCGCGGCACGGGCACGCCGGTGGATCCGATGACGGGCCTCCCCGACGAGGAGCGCTTCAGCGTGCGGATCCGGGTGGTGGTGACCGCCCACGGGGGACGCGGGGACGGCATGACCGCGGTCGCCCAGAAGCAGGTGTTCGTGCACGACGATCCCGACCTGGTCCGCGGGTACCCGCGCCGCGTCACCGGGGCCGGCACGGCCAGCCCCGTGTTCGCCGACCTCGATGGGCGGGCGGGCGGCGAGCTGATCGTGGCGACCGACGACGGGACCATCCACGCCTTCGACAGCCATGGCCACGACATTGCCGGCTGGCCGGTGCGAACCCCGGCCGCCGCGTGGTGGCCGGTGGGATCGGCCACCGCTCGCGCCGAACGGATCGAGCCGGTCGGGGGCCAGATCCTGACAGGAGGTCCTGTGGTCACCGACCTCGACGGTGACCACAAGCCGGAGGTTGCAGTCGCCGACGCCGAGGGGGACGTGTGGGTCTGGACGGCTCGCGGGCGACCACTTGCGGGATTCGGAGGTGTGGTCGTCGACGGCGCCACCCGTTCACCAGCGCGGGTGAACCCGGCCTTCTCGGCGGACGACCTCGCGGTGCAGGATCCGGCCAATCGGCTCCAGCCCGCCTTCCTGGCCGCCCCCGCGGCGGCCGATCTCGACGGTGACGGTCGCCTCGAGCTGGTGGCCACCGCCATGGACCGTCACGTCTACGCCTGGCACGCTGACGGGACCCCGGTGGCAGGGTTCCCGGTGCTGGTGGTCGATCCGGCCAAGGTCGCCGCCATCGACCCGGCCAGTCACCACGTCACCTTCCTGTCCACTGCGGGCGTGGACGAGG
>DAIQBC010000033.1:7158-13212 GCA_036781345.1 Acidimicrobiales bacterium
CGGTTGCAGGCTAGGTCAGCGCCGCATGCGTTTGCGGGCGTGGACGAGGGCGGAGGCATGGTGGCGCCACCCGCGTTGGGCGACCTCGACGGGGATGGCCGACCCGAGATCGTCGTCGGAGCGCAGGAGGAGTACGCCGAGCCGATCAACATCGGCGACGGGGCCTCCGTGCTGGCCCTGCTCAGGACGTTGGGCAGCAACGGCAACACCCGCCTCTACGCCCTCTCGCCCAAGGGCACCCTGGCGACGAACCCGGCGACCTCGGTGGCCCATCCCGACGAGCAGGCCTACCTCCCCGGTTGGCCCGCCCGGCTCGGGATGCTGAGCCTGGCCACGCTGCCGACCATCGGCGATGGCGTGGTGGCCCAGCCGGTGATCGGCGATGTCAGCCCGACTCACCCGGGCGTCGAGGTGGTCGCCGCGTCAGCCGTAGGACCGGTGTACGTGCTGGACGCATCCGGGGCCAGCGTGTTCGGGCGGGTGGGCGGCCGCGATCTCCCCATGGCCTGGGCCGGTGGGCTCTTCGGCGAGGGCAACGGACGGTTCGGGCCGAACCGGCGCTCGGACGACATCGTGTTCTCGGCAGTGGACTTCGCCGGCCCCACCCTCGGTCACCTCACGGGCGGCGTCACCGTCGATGTCGCGGCTCCCACTGCGGGCCTCACGCGGCTCCTCGACATCCAGGCCAACGACCTTCAGCTCCCCAACCACGACCAGCTGGGCGCCTGGCGAGGCAGCGACGGCAACGCGCTCAGCGGATTCCCCCAAGTCGTGCCGGACATGGCGTTCTTCGTGGCCCCGGCCATCGCTGACGTCGACGGCGACGGTCGTCAAGAGGTCGTGGCTGGCAACGGCCTCTACACGCTCGAGGCCCGTCGCGCCGACGGCACGGCGCCACCGCGGTGGCCGAAGCTCACCGGAGGTTGGCTGGTCGGCACGCCAGGCTTCGGCGACGTCGACGGCGACGGACGGGCGGAGGTGGCGGTGGTGCGTCGGGACGGCGTGCTGATCGTCTGGGACACCCCGCTGGCGGCTGCCGACCTCACGGAGTGGCCGCGATACGGCGCCAACGGAGCCAACACGGGCAGCCACACCTGAGCTGGCGCTGCGACCTCACGCCCCCTGGAGGACGTTGAGGCCGTCGACGGCGTCGATGTACTCCTCGACCAGGCGCTGGATCACCGCGGAGGTCTTCTCCACCGTGTTGAGCTGGCCCACGACCTGGCCCACCGGGTTGAACATCACCGCGGTGGCCTTGTCCGCGTAGCGGCTGCTCCGGGCCACGCAGTTGCCGGACACCATGTACTGCAGCGGCATCGGCAACGGCTCTGGCGCGCCGGGCTGCTCCCACGCTTCGGTCCAGTCGTTCTTCAGCATCCGAGCCGGCTTGCCGGTGAACGAACGGGAGCGCACCGTGTCGCGCGACGTGGCGTCGAGCAGCTGCTGCTTCTGGGCCGGTGGGAGGTCGGCCTCCTCGACGGTGAGCCAGAGCGACCCGGCCCACACACCCTGCGCGCCGAGCGCGAGCGCGGCGGCGATCTGCTGGCCTGAGCCGACGCCTCCCGCGGCGAGCATCGGAGTGGGGGCGATGGCCTGGACCACCTGCGGCCACAGCACGATCGATCCCACCTCACCGGTGTGCCCACCGCCCTCGCCGCCCTGGGCGATGATGATGTCGACGCCGGCAGCCTTGTGCTTCAGCGCCTGGTACGGCGACCCGCACAGGGCGGCCACCTTGAGCCCCGCCTCGTGGATGTGGTCGATCACGTCCTGCGGCGGGGTGCCCAGCGCGTTCGCGATGAGCCGCACCTTGGGATGGGTGAGGGCCACCTCGATCTGCGGCAGGGCAGTGGCCGCCGTCCAGCCCAGCAGGCGCATGCGCTCGTTGTCCTCCGGCGGCAGCTCGGGCACGCCGTGGTCGGCGAGGATCTTGTCGGCGAACTCGACGTGCCCCTTGGGCACCATGGCGCGGAGCTGCTCGGCCAGGTGCTCCGGGTCCATGTCGTCCATGCCCTCGTACTTGCCGGGGATGACGATGTCGACGCCGTACGGCTTGTCGCCGATGTGCTCGTCGATCCAGGTCAGCTCCACCTCGAGCTGTTCTGGCGTGAAGCCGACCGCACCCAGCACGCCGAAGCCACCGGCCTTGGAGACGGCGGCCACGACGTCGCGGCAGTGGGTGAAGGCGAAGATCGGGAACTCGATGCCGAGCTCGTCGCAGAGCGGGGTGCGCATGGTCAGGCCTTCCGGTTGAGCGGGGTGGTGGGAGTGAAGCGGACGGGCATCGTCTTGATGCCGTTGACGAAGTCGGAGTGGAGGCGGTTGGGGGGGCTGACCAGCTCGAGGTCGGGCAGGCGCTCCACGACCTGGCGCATGGTGGCGCGGATCTCGGCCCGGGCCAGGCTGGCGCCAAGGCAGAAGTGCACGCCACCGCCACCGAAGGTGACGTGATCATTCGGGGTGCGACCAACGTCGAAGCGGTGCGGATCGGCGAAGACCTCCTCGTCGCGGTTGGCGGACGCGTAGTACATGACCACCTTGTCGCCCTCGGCGATCGGCACGCCACGGAGCTCTGTGTCGCGCGTGGCGGTGCGCCGGAAGTTGTGGATCGAGCTCCCCCACCGCAGCATCTCCTCGACGGCGGTGTCCCACAGCGACGGGTCGTCGCGCAGGCGCTGCGCCTGCTCGGGGTGGTCGATCAGGGCCAGCATCGCGTGGTTGATGAGGTTCCTCGTGGTCTCGTTGCCGGCCACGATCAGCGTGATGAAGAAGAGGTTGAGCTCGGCGTCGTCGAGCCGCTCGCCTTCGATCTCCGCCTGCACGAGGGCTGTCATGATGTCGTCGCGGGGGTTGACGCGTCGGTCGGCGGCCACCGCGTCGCACAGCAAGTAGACCTCCATGGCGGCCGCCTGCGGACCGCCCGGGAGCTCCTGGTACTCGGGATCGTCACGCGATCCGATGAGGTGGTTCGAGAGCTCGAAGATCCGCGGCCACAGCTCGCGCTCGAGGCCGATCATCTCGCAGATCATCTGCACGGGCACCTTCGCGGCGATCTCCTCGACGAACTCCACCTCGCCCTTCTCGCAGACCTCGTCCACCACCACGGCGGCCCGACGCTCGATGTCCTCGATGAGCTTGCCGATCATCCGCGGGGTGAAGCCGCTCGACACCAGCCGGCGGTAGCGGTTGTGCTTGGGCGGATCCATGTTGATGATGGTGAGGCGCAGCTGAGCGAGCATCTCCTCGTCGGCGGTCGGGATGAAGACGCCGCCGACCTCCGAGGAGTAGGTGTGGTGGTCGTGGCTCACCGTCCTCACATCGGCGTGCTTGGTGATGGCCCAGAACCCGGTGTCGTCGGGTTCGGGGTGCCAGAAGACGGGCGCCTCGGCCCGAAGCAGGTCGAACTGGTCGTGCGGCACGCTCCGTCCCCAGGTGGAGGCGAGGAGGTCGATGCCATCCAGTGTGCGGTCAGTGATCGTCATCGTGCAGCTCCTGTTGTGGTTCGAACGACGCCACGCAGGGCGGCGATCGCCATCTCGTCGTTCACGGCGGCGGGATCGACCCGGCGCATCATCTCCAAGCCGAGCAGCAGCCCGATCAAGGCTGGGCCCACGGCGACGGCGTCGGACCATTCGGCCACCGCTTCGTCGACCCCCACCCAGGCAGCTCGATAGCGTCGCGCCAGGTGCTCGCGGGCGGCAGGGTGGCGGGCGACGTAGCTCCACAGCTCGTGCTCGAGCGCGATCCAGCGCCCACCGCCGGCGGGGGGATCGGTGACGTTGCGCCAGATGGCGGCCAGTCGCTCGTCGAGCGTGGTGGTGGTGGCCAGCTCGGCGCCGATCACCACGGTGATGTCGTCGACCCACCCCTCCAGCAACGCGAAGAGCAGGCCGTCCTTCCCTCCGAAGTGGTCGTAGACCGCTCCCGAGGTGCGCTCGGCCCGCTCGGCGATGGCGTCTACTGAGGCGCCGTCCACGCCCCGCGCCGCGAACAGCTCGGCGGCGGCGTCGAGCAACCGCTGGCGCGTCTCCGCCTTGCGCTCCCCCTGGGTGGGCATCAGAGAAACATAGCGCATCCTATGTAAGTGGTGGGCGCGGGACGCCTAGTCCGTCGGGAGCGGGAACGACTCGGTGGTCGGGCCGGTGCGGGCCAGCGACGCGTACCGCCGCCCGACGATGCGCCACTCGCCGTCGCGGCGGCGGTACTGATCGCGGTAGAGGCCGTAGGCCTGGCTCCACGTGCCGCCGTGATCGTGACGCAGCTCGCCGATGTACACGTGGCCGGTGGCCGAGTCAACGTCCACGTCCACCACCGCGTTGAGGATGGTGAAGGCGAAGAAGACCAACGGCTCCAACGCCCGCTCGATGAAGTCGGTGAGCGCCTGCGGTCCCACGAGCGAGATCGGTGGGCGCGTGCGGGTGTCGATGTGCACGACGGCGTCCGGCTCGAACAGCGCCTGGACGGCCGGCCAGTCACGCCGGGTGACAGCGTCGCCATAGGCGGCTTGGAGGCGCTGCACGGCCACGACTGCGCTCGTGCTGGCCGCATCGAGCTCGCGCATCAGCTGAGGCCGTCGCGCCGGTAGAAGGGGTTCCAGGCGGCGTCGCGCCGCGCGACGACCGCCGCCACCTCGGGCAGGCCGGCTCGGCCGAGGGCCAGCGCGCCGACGGTGGCCTCGCGGTTGTTGGCATAGACGAGGTCGGCGTCGCGCGCCGTGGGATCCACCCACACGGCCGCGATCAGCACGAGCCGGCCCACCTCGACCTCGGCGATCGTGCCGAGGGCGACGGCATCGGCCACCCCAGCCCCCACCCCGGCCTGGGCCGGCCCCCAGGTGAGGCGGGCATGGTCGTCGCCGTCGATGCGGGCCTTGTTCACGAACAGCGTGAAGGGCAGCACCGGCAGCCCAGGCTGCAGCACCACCACGAAGGGAGCGTGGCCGGCCGACGGGGAGGCCAGCGCGGCCGCCCATGCCTGACCGACGGGGCCGCTCCGCTCGCCCAGCACCGTGTTGACATGGGCCGCCTCTCCCCCCGCGCCTACGAAGCTCTCGCCGATCTCCATCACACCGGCGCGGGTTCGGGCTCGGTGCGGCCGTAGCGGAACGCCTTGAGCACCTCGGAGCTGGTGGTCCCCGGGTTGGTGTCGAAGCCGAACAGGGCGACGTGGCGGGACGTCGACCCGATCACGGGCGTGACGCGGTGCAACGACCACCGCCCTTCGAAGAGCATGAGGGTGCCAGGAGTCATCGGCACGGTGGTGACCAGCTCGGGCGCGGCCCCCGCCAGCACACGGGCCACGGTGTCGTAGCGCTCGTCGATCCCGCCGTCGTCGGTCCAGCGGAGGCGTTGCACGTTCTCGAACTCGCCGCCGCCGTCGCTGGGCTGCAACGCCAACGAGACGACGAAGTCGGTCTGGTCGAAGTGCCAGCCGAGGGTGTCGCCTTCGTGCATCACGGCGAGGTTCATCGCACCCAGCGGATCGGCGTAGCGATAGAGGGGTGAGCGGCCGAGGATGCCGGCCACGAGGGCGAGCAGCACGTCCCACTCGAACAGCGCCCGCAGTCCTGAGGTCGTGGGCGAGAAGCGGTCGTAGGCCACGGTGTGGACGGCTGAGCGGGCCCAGCTGACCCGCGGGTGGCCGGCCGGCCAGGCGTCGCGATCAGGCACCTCGAGGTAGGGCGTGCCTTGCAGGTCCTGGAGGTAGGCGCCGTCGGCCAGCCCCTCGCACTCGGCCACCATGCCCGGCAGGGCATCGGCCCGCAGAAACCCGGGGAGGATCGACACGCCCGTGTCGCGCAGCTCGGCGGCGTGCCGCGCGATCACCGGCTCGGCGGCGCCGTTCGAGTCGAGGATCGGGTAGCGGACGAGATCGACGAGCGCAGCGGGATCCGGCACGGGCGCGAGCCTAGGACCGCCTGGCATGCTCCGGCCGTGCGCTACCGACGGATGCCCATCGAGATCGAATCACCCGAGCAGCTCGGCTACGACACCATCACGAACAACCTCTCCGAGAGCTCCGTGGCCGACCGGCGGCTGCGTGACCTCGGCGTGT
>DAIQBC010000034.1:0-13151 GCA_036781345.1 Acidimicrobiales bacterium
GTGCGCTTCAGCATCTTCTTGTGCTTCTTCTTGCGCATGCGCTTGCGGCGCTTCTTGATCAGTGAACCCATGAGGGTTGCCACGCTACCGGCGGCCCCCTGCACGGTGCCAACAGAGGGTCATCCCGACCCTGGCTGCACGGTGCCGTCGGGGGTGAGCTCGCCGATCGAGGTGGTGGTCTGGGGCTCGTCGACCGGCACCAGGGTCAGGACTGTGGTGCCCGCCGAGAGCACCACGATGTCGCGCCCGGAGCCGGGGGTCACCTCGATCTGCTCGGCTGCCATGACGGCGTTCACCGCCTCCGCGGTCGGGTTGAGGGGACAGGCGATCTTGGTGGAGACGACGTCGATCAGGTGGATGGTCGTCGCCCCGAGCCCCTCGTAGGTGCCCGAGAAGTCGTTGCAGCCGTCGGTCCAGGTCGCCTGGCCGTCGACGAAGCTGAAGGTGAGGCCGGCGCCGTCGGTGGGCACGCCGTCGACCGTCGAGCGCTCGAGCCGCCAGTCACCGGGAACGCCGAAGGTGAACGGCGCCGCACCGTCGAGCTCCGCCGGCAGCACGATGCGCTCGGCCAGGTCGACGGCGGCATGGCGATTGCCGTCCACGGTGCCGCCGGCCACCGTGACCGTGAAGGAGTCGCAGTCCGCCTGGCTGCCGGTGAACCAGCGCACCTGCACGAAGCCGGTGCCGAACCACACCTCGGCTGTGCCGCGCCGCAGCTCGACCTGCTCCACCCGCTCGCCGACCAGATCGTCGACCACGAGCCCGGGGACCTGGAGCTCGGCCACCTGTGAGCCGATCTGGGCATGGACCAGCGTCGTCTCGGGGGCCTGGGCCGACGGGTCGAACAGCGGTGAGTCGGCCGGGCCGGGCAGCAGCACGATGGGGTCGCCCGACACACCGAAGAAGCAGTCACCACCTCCGCTCGCCATCGTCGGTCCGCCCGCTGTCGGTGTGGTGCCCAGAGGACCGGTGTCGACCGGTTGCCCGCCGTCGTTCATGGCGAACACGGCCACGCCGCCGACGGCCACCACGGTTGCCGCCGCCACCGCCAGCCAGCGACCGGGGTGGCGCGGCCGCTCGCCACCCACCACCAGCGGCACCACCTCGCCGTTGGCGGCCCGCTGCAGCGCGTCGTCCCACAGGCCGGGCGCAGGCACCGCGTCGAGCGCGCGACGAGCCGCGTCGAAGTCGTTGTGATCAGGCATCGTGGTCCTCCAGGAGGTCGCGCAGGCGTCGGCGGGCCCGCATGCGCTGCACGCGCACGGTGGCCGCCGACGTGCCCAGCAGACGGGCAGCGTCGGGCGCGGGGTGGCCGGCCAGGTCGCACAGCACCACGCAGGCCCGCTGCTGGTCGGTGAGGTGCCGCAGGGCGGCGATGAGGTCGAGGGCGGGCTCGGGCACCGAGACACCGAGGTCGGGGACCGCCCCCGGCACCGGAGCCCCGCCCCGACGCTTCAGCTCGCCGGCGGCGATCCGGAAGGCCGAGCGCCACGCCCAGGCCGCCGGGTCGTCCACCCCGTCGCCGCGGCGCAGGAGCTGGGCGAAGGCCTCCGCCACCGCGTCGTCGGCCACGTCGGCCGACCCGCTGTAGGCCAGCACCGCCCGCCACAGCGGGGCGTGCACGACCTCGTAGGCCGCCCGCACCCGCTCCACCCGAGCATCGAGGTCCACCGTCGCATCCTGCACCACCCCACCAGGGCGCGATCGGCGCCGAAGCGTGAACGACGATCTGCGGCAGACTCGTGGCCATGTCCCCCACGCTGCTGGCGACGGGCCTCCGCCAGCGCTTCGGCGAGCGGGTGGTGCTCGATGACGTCGACCTCGAGGTGCCGGCCGGGCGGGTGATCGGGCTGCTCGGCCCCAACGGAGCAGGCAAGACGACGCTGATGCGGATCCTCTTCGGAGTGCTCGCGCCGGACGCGGGCAGCGTGATGTGGCGCGGCCGCGTCGCGACCGAGGCCGACCGCCACTCGTGGGGCTACATGCCACAGGAGCGCGGCCTCTACCGGGACATGCGGGTGCTCGACCAGCTCACCTGGATCGCGCGGCTGCACGGGCTCGACAAGGTCGCCGGAGCCCGCCGGGCTAGCGGGCTGCTGGAGCGGCTCGGGCTCGGCGACCGCGCCAAGGACAAGGTGCAGGACCTCTCCGGCGGCATGACCCAGCGGGTGCAGCTCGCCGCCGCAATGGTCCACGATCCGGAGGTCCTGGTGCTCGACGAGCCCTTCGCGGGCCTCGACCCGGCCGCGGTCGAGCTCCTGTCCCAGGTGACGGTGGACCACGTGCGGGCGGGTGGGAACCTGCTGTTCTCGAGCCATCAGCTCGATCTGGTCGAAGACCTCTGCGAGACGATCACGTTGCTCCACCACGGGCGAGTCGTGCTCCACGGTGATGTCCGCGACCTACGAGCCGCGAGCCCCGACCGCTACCTGCGCGTCGATGTGGCCGTCGAGGACGGCTGGGTTGACGAGCGCCAGGCTCACGTCACCAGCGCCGACGCGGCCGGCACCCGCCTGCGCCTGCAGCCAGGAGCGGATCCAGGGATCGTGCTCGACGCCGTCCGGGCCCGGGCGAACGTCCGGGACTTCGGCGTCGAGGCCCCGGGTCTGTCGGAGCTCTTCCTGGCGGCGACCGGCGAGGACCCGCGTGGTTCCGGGTCTGTCGCCGCTGAGCCCATCAGGTCGGCTGACCTCGCGGAAGGCAGCGGCCCCCGATGAGCGGATGGCAGGCCGTCCGGCTCGTGGCCAGCCGCGAGCTGGGGGTGGCCCTCCACCGGCGCGTCTTCTGGATCGTTGTCGCCCTTCTCCTCGCCCTGTCGACCGCCGCCGTCGTGGCCCCCGCGGCGGTCGACCGCGGTCGCCCGAAGTACGACGTCGTCGTCGTCGACGGCTCCTCACGCCTCGAGCAGCAGCTCCGGGTCGCCGCGGACAGCCTCGAGATCGATCTCCACCTGTCGGCCGCCCCCACCCTGGAGGAAGCGACCGGGCAGGTGGCCGATGGCGATGTCGATGTAGCCGTGATCCACGGCGCCCGACCCACCGTCGTCGCGAAGGCCGGGCGGGCCGACACCCTCGTGGCCACCGCGCAGCAGATCCTCGGCCAGCAGGCGCTGGTCGACCGGCTCGGCGCCGCCGGCCTCGACCCGGAACAGGTGGGCGCCGCCCTCGAGGGATCGGCCGCCCGTGTGGTCCGGCTCGACAAGGACGAGAGCAGCCGCCAGGCATCGGCCGCCATCGTGTCGACCGCGCTCTACCTGCTCCTCGTCCTCCTGATGGTCCAGGTGGCCAGCGGCACCGCCATCGAGAAGGCCAACCGTGTCAGTGAGGTGCTCCTGGCCATCGTGCGGCCCGGTGCGCTCCTGTTCGGGAAGGTCATCGGCGTGGGGATCGTCGGCCTCCTGACCTTGAGCGCCGCGGTGCTGCCGCCGCTGGCCAAGCTGGCGGTGGGGGGCGACCTCCCTGCCGGCTTGGCCCCTGCCCTCTTGGGCAGTGCACCGTGGTTGGCGATCGGGATGGCGCTCTACCTGACGACGGCGGGCGCCGTCGGGGCTCTGGTGGATCGCCAGGAGGAGGTCAACTCCGCGGTGACCCCACTGACGATCATCCTCGTCGGCAGCTTCTTCGTGGCCCAAAGCGCCTCGGGAACGCCCGTGGGCCGGGTGCTGGCCATCTTCCCCCTCACCTCGCCCATGGTGATGCCGGTGCGCCTCGCCACCGGCGATGCGTCTGTCGCGGAGATGGTGCTGTCGCTGGCGGTCGGCGTGGTCACCGTGTTGCTGGCCGTGCGGATGGCCACCGGCATCTACACCCGGGCGATCGGGCGCACGGGTCGTCGCCTGAAGGTGCGAGAGGTGCTGGCGTAACCTGGCCCTACCCGATCGGGGGTAGTTCAACTGGCAGAACACCGGCCTTTGGAGCCGGCTGTTGGAGGTTCGAGCCCTCCCCCCCGAGCCATGGCCGCGCCGCCCTCCGCCACGCCTGCCCCGCGGCAGCCGTCGGGGCCGGGCTGCGTGCTGGCCCTCGTGCTGCTGCCCGTGGTGGTGATCGCGGGGCTCATCCTCGGCACCGTCCTCAACCAGGAGGAGGACCCGAACGGCGAGCGGTCGGTCACCCTCGATGAGGGCACCATCGACGGCACCGAGTGGCGGGTGACGGCCGAGCGCGACGTGGAGGGCGACACCTGCGCGTTCCTCTACGCGGATGATGTGCAGTTCACGGGCGCCTGTGCCCTCACCCCGCAGGACGCCACCCTCGGCCGGCAGACGGTGGTGTTCGGCCGGGCCTCCAGTGCCGCCACCACCGTGCGAGTGGAGCTCGACACCGGCGAGGTCGTGGCGATCGACACCACGACGGCCCAGGGGATCGAAGGTCGCTTCTACGTGCGGGTCGTGGATGGCGACGTCGACGCCGAGCGCTTCGCGCCGTAGATGACGGTGGTGTGCGCTGGATCGGGGTGCAGGCGGGGTAGACCTTTCGCATGCCCAAGCGACACCTCTCTGCTGTGATCCTCGCCGCCGGCGAGGGGGCCCGCATGCGCTCGGCCCGCCCGAAGCCGCTGCACCTGCTGTGCGGGCGCGCCATGGTCCTCTACGTCCTCGACGCCCTGCCGGCCCCGGAGATCGACCGGGCCGTTGTGGTGGTGGGCCACGGCGCCGAGCGCGTCACCAAGAAGCTCACCGAGGACAGCGCCGGACTGCACCTCGAGTTCGTGGAGCAGGCGGTGCAGCGGGGCACGGGCGACGCGGTGGCGGTGGGCCTCACGGCGCTGCACGACGACGACCTCGACGACGACGTCGACGTGCTCGTGCTGCCGGGCGACACGCCGCTGCTGCGGCCGGGCACCATCGCCGAGCTGGTGGCCGAGCACCGCCACTCGGGCGCCGCCTGCACGGTGCTGACGGCGCGGCTCCCTGATCCCGCCGGGTACGGCCGCATCGTGCGGAACGCCAAGGACGACCGCGTCAGCCGCATCGTGGAGCACCGCGACGCCACCGCGGAGGAGCGGGCGATCGACGAGATCAACACCGGCATCTTCTGCTTCCGGCGCAGCCTGCTGGCGCCGGCGCTGCGCATGGTGAGCCCCGACAACGCCCAGGGTGAGTACTACCTCACCGATGTCGTCGAGGTGCTGGCCGAAGCCGGCCACAAGGTGATCAGCGTGGTGGCCCACGACCCCGATGAGACCCACGGCATCAACGACCGCGTGCAGCTTGCCCACGCCGAGGCTGAGCTCCGCCGTCGCACGAACGAGGCCTGGTTGGGCAAGGGCGTGACGATGGTCGACCCGGCCGTCACCTACGTCGACACCACCGTCTCCCTGGCCGCCGACGTCACCCTGTTTCCCGGCACGATCCTCCAGGGTCGCACCAGGATCGGCAGGGGCGTGGAGATCGGGCCCGGCTGTCGCCTCGTCGACTGCACGGTGGGGGAGCACACCACCCTCGAGCACACCGTCGCCCGCCTCAGCGACATCGGGGCCGATTGCGTCATCGGGCCCTACGCCGCCCTCGAGCCGGGGACGCAGATCCCGCCCGGGACCCGCACCGGGCCGTTCTACACTTCAGGGGCGGTACCAGCCGACGGTGACTGAGGGGAACCGGATGGAGCTCGTCACGAAGAAGAGGCTGCAGCTCCTTGCGGGGCGCTCGAACCTCCCGTTGGCCGCCGAGATCGCCGAGTACCTCGGCGTCGAGCTCGGCCACCCCAACCTGGTGGAGTTCGCCAACGGTGAGATCCACGCCAAGCTGGGCGAGAACGTGCGGGGGGCCGACGTCTTCATCATCCAGACCCACGGCGCCTGCGAGGCCATGTCGGTGAACGACGCCATCATGGAGCAGCTCATCATGATCGACGCTGCCCGCCGCGCCTCGGCCAAGCGCATCACGGCCGTGATCCCCAACTACGGCTACGCGCGCCAGGACCGCAAGGCGGAGGGTCGCGAGCCGATCACGGCCAAGCTGGTGGCCAACATGTTCGCTTCTGCGGGGGCCAACCGCCTGATGTCCGTCGACCTGCACTCCGGCCAGATCCAGGGTTTCTTCGACGGCCCGCTCGACCACCTCACCGCCATGCCGGTGCTCGTCGACTACATCAGGGCCAACCTGCCCGATGACCTCGTGGTGGTGTCGCCAGACGCCGGCCGGGTGAAGGTGGCCGAGCGGTACACGAACGTGCTCCATGCCGACCTCGCCATCGTGCACAAGCGGCACGTGAAGGGCGTGAAGAACGTCGTGGAGGTGGCCGAGATCGTGGGCGACGTCGCCGGTCGCACCTGCGTGGTGATCGACGACATGATCGACACTGGTGGCACCATCTGCGCGGCGGCCGAGCAGCTGCGGGAGCGGGGCGCGGCCGAGATCTACGCGCTGGCCACCCACGGTGTGCTGTCAGGCCCGGCCATCGACCGCTTCAAGAACTCGGTGATCAGCAAGGTCGTCATCACCAACACGCTGCCATTGCCGCCCGAGAAGCAGATCGACAAGATCGAGGTGCTCTCGGTGGCCAAGGTGCTGGCTGAGACCATCGACGCCGTCTTCGAGGACAACTCCGTGAGCGAGATCTTCGGCGGCGCGAACCAGAACTGACCGAGGTCAGAGCAGGTCGGCGAGGAGCTCGGTGAGGGCGTCGAGCTGGCGCAGGTCGGTGGTGGTGGGGACGAGCTGGATCTCGTCGTAGCCCGCGGCGATGGCCGCCTCCACGGACGCCCGGACGGCGTCGGCCCCTGCCGCGGTGCACGACTCGGCCAGCGCGTGGGCGAGGTCGGCGCCGAACACGCCGAGGTAGTGGCGCGCATAGCCGTGCAGCTGGGCGGCGGGGTCGGCGCCGAGTGCGAACCACCAGCTGGTCATCACGAAGGGTGCCTCGGCACGCCCGGCCGCCGCCCAGGCCTCGCGCGTCCGCTGGGCGGCGGCGGCCAGGGAGGCAGGCTCCGGGGCGAGCTCGAAGCCGTTGGTGCCGTCGGCCCACCGCGCGGTCCGGGCCAGCGAGCGGCGGCCCACCCCGGCGGAGATGATCGGGATCCGGTGCACCGGTGGCGGACCGACCGGATCGAGCCCGGGTGCCGGCGCCTCGCCGTCCCAGAGGCTCCGGATGCGAGCCACCTGCTCGTCGAGGCGGGACCAGCGGCGCTCGAACGGCCGGCCGAGAGCCCGGTAGTCCTCGGCGCGGCCACCCACCCCCACGCCGAGGACGGCGCGCCCGCCGGACAGCACATCGAGGGTGGCGATCTGCTTCGCCACCCACACCTCGTCGTGCAGCGGCAGCACCACCACCGACGCCGCGATGTCCACCCGATCGGTGACGGCGGCGGTCGCACTGAGCACCGAGAACATCTCGAGGTTGCGGTAGGAGATGCGCTCGCCGAAGCCGATCGTGGAGTAGCCGTCGGCCTCGATCCGTCGGGACCAGCTCAGCAGCCCCCGCCGATCGAGGCCGTCGAGCATGGCGGGCACGGCGAGTCCGATGCGCATGGCCAAGGGATTCTGCCCGTTCTGTGGACGCTGGCGTCCGCATGGCGAGCGCCAGCGTCCACAGAACGGGTGAGTGGGACCGCTTTGGCCGCCAGGGGCGGTTCCCGGTAGCGTTGGCGGTCCACAACCGATCGATGTTGCGCTCCGGCGCGATCTCAGACGTAGGAGCCCTCCGATGGCCGAGATCATCCTCAAGGCGACCCCGCGCCCCCCGCAGGGCACCCGTCCCGCTCGTCGCCTCCGCGGCGAGGGCAAGGTCCCCGGCGTGGTGTACGGCCTCGGGGCCGACCCCGTCACCCTCACGGTGCAGTGGCGAGAGCTCCGAGCCGCCCTCATCACCGAGCAGGGCCTCAACGCCGTCATCAACCTCGAGATCGATGGCAGTCGCACGCCCACCCTGCTCAAGGACATGCAGCGCCACCCTGTGCGCCGCAACGTGCTCCACGTCGACTTCATCCGCGTCGACCTCGACAAGACCGTCGACGTCGAGGTGGCCATCTCCCTGGAGGGCGAGGCCGAGCTGGTCTCCCGTGAGGGTGGCGTGGTCGACCAGACGTTGCAGGCGCTGCTCATCACGGCCAAGCCGGCGGACATCCCCGCCGGGCTCACCATCGACATCTCCGGTCTGCGGATCGGCGACGCCCTGCGGGTGGGCGACATCTCGCTGCCCGCCGGTGTCACCACCCACGTCGATCCTGGCGACCCGGTGGTGACTGCGAGCCACGGCGCCTCCGATGCTCAGGTGGCGGGCGACGCCGGCGTCGGCGAGGCCGCCGAGGCCGAGGCGGCGGAGGCCGGTGACGAAGGCGCCGCCGGTGAGGGCCACGAGGCCGAGGGCGGCGACGAGGGCTGATCGATTCCGTGACGGCTGCGGCGCGCTGAGCGACCAGGCGCGGTCACAGAACGGGCTGGCGCTCCGCAGCGCTCGTTCGTGTGACCGTTCACAGGAGCGACGGGAGAGCTGATGCTTGGACGGCGACGGGACGAGGCAGCGGGGCGCCGCGGCACCCCGGCCGACCTGCTCGTCGTCGGCTTGGCCAACCCGGGGGCCGAGTACGAGGGCACGCGTCACAACGTGGGTGCCGAGGTGGTCGAGCTGTTGGCGGCCCGGCACGGCGCCAAGCTGCGCAAGGGCAAGGAGCGGGCGCGCGTGGACGAGGTCGCGGTCGGTGGCCGGCGCCTGGCCCTGGCCATCCCGCTCACCTACATGAACCTGTCAGGCGAGGCTGTCGCCCCGCTGGTGCGGCGTCACGGCATCGAGGACCCGCATCGCCTGGTGATCGTGCACGACGAGCTCGACCTGCCGGTCGGCACGCTCAGGGTGAAGGTGGGCGGCGGCCTGGCCGGCAACAACGGCCTGAAGTCGGTGAAGGCACATCTGCACACCGATGACTTCGTGCGGGTGCGCATCGGCATCGGCAAGCCGGCGAGCAAGGAGCAGGGGGTCGACCACGTGCTCAAGAAGCCGAGCAAGGCCGACCGCCGGGAGCTTGACATCGTGGTGCAGGAGGCGGCCGACGCGGTGGAGCTCATCCTCACGGAGGGCCCGGCGGCCGCCATGCACCGTGTCAACACCCGCTCGGACCGTGCCTGACCGGTCATCATGGGGACCATGACCGCCGAGATCGTCATCATCGTGGGCCAGGGCTATGTGGGCCTGCCCCTGGCCATGCGGGCGGTGGCCGCCGGCTACGACGTGGTGGGGTACGACCTCGACGAGATCCGCACGAAGGCCCTGGCGGCCGGTACCTCGTTCGTCGAGGACGTCGCCGATGCCGAGGTGGCGGCCGCCCTGGCCACCGGGCGCTACCGGGCGGTGGCCAGCTTGGCCGACCTCGAGCGGTTCGACGTGGCCGTGATCACCGTGCCCACGCCGCTGCGCGAGGGCATCCCCGACCTGAGCTTCATCGATCGCGCCGGTGCCGACCTGGCGCCGCTGCTCGCCGCCGGCGCCACGGTGGTGCTGGAGAGCACCACCTACCCCGGCACCACCGAGGAGCGACTGGCCCCCGTGCTCGAGGCCGGGTCGGGCCTGCGGGCGGGCGCCGACTTCCACCTGGGCTACTCGCCGGAGCGGATCGACCCCGGCAACCGCACCTGGACGCTGACCAACACGCCGAAGGTGGTCAGCGGCATCGATGCCGCGAGCCTGGCGAAGGTGGAGCACTTCTACGGGCAGCTTGTCGACACCACGGTCGTGGTGTCGAGCCCCAAGGAGGCCGAGCTCACCAAGCTGCTCGAGAACACCTTCCGACACGTGAACATCGCGTTGGTGAACGAGCTGGCCATGTTCGCGGCCGATCTTGGCATCGACGTGTGGGAGGCCATCGACGCCGCATCCACCAAGCCCTTCGGCTACCTGCGGTTCACGCCTGGCCCGGGTGTGGGCGGGCACTGCCTGCCCGTCGATCCCAGCTACCTCTCGTGGCAGGTGAAGCGCCGTCTCGGCCAGAGCTTCCGCTTCGTGGAGCTGGCCAACGACGTGAACGAGCACATGCCCGAGTACGTGGTGCGGCGACTCTTCAGCGCCCTCAACGATCAGGGCAAGCCCGTGAAGGGCAGCCGCGTCCTGCTGCTGGGCATCTCCTTCAAGGCCAACGTGGGCGACTGGCGAGAGTCGCCGAGCCACCGCGTGGCCGAGCTGCTCCTCGATCTCGGGGCCGACCTCGTGGCCGCCGACCCCCACGTCGCGCCTGATCGCTTTCCGGCCGGCACCACCCCCGTGGAGTGCACGGCCGCGGAGCTGGCCGCCGCCGACGCGGTGGTGCTCCTGGTGGACCACGCCGCGTTCGACCCGGACACGATCGTGACCAATGCCCGCTATGTGCTCGACACCAAGGCGCACCTTCCCCGAGCCGAGACCGTCGAGCGCCTGTAGGAACCCCTGCGGAGCCGATCACCCGGCCGCGTGCGACGGCGAGCCGGTGAGGACGGACACCGCGTCGGCCACGCCCCCGTGCACAAGAACCTGCACGCGCACCTGTCCGGCCAGCTGGCACAGCACCTCGAGGCCCGGTTGACCCACCCGGGCCAGGTTGATGGCGTGCTCGAGCAAGGCGATGATCGCCTCCCGAGAGGAGAGCGGTTCCGAGAGAGACACTGCGGCGCCGGTCTCGTAGCGGGGGAGCACCACGCGCCCGACCGGGCCCGCGGTGCCCACCAGCACCCCCACCTCGGCGCGCAGCTCGGTCGGTACCGTGTTGTGGGAGATCGACGGCGACAGACCCAGTACCTCGCGGCTGTTGCCGTCGAGCACGAGCGGCTTGGGGTAGGTCACTGCCTCCAACGAGGCGCTGCGCACGCCCACTGCCTCGTCGGTGCCGTACGCCCAGCCTGCCTGCACCAGGGCGGCCGTGAGGGTCGTCTTGCCTGAGCCCGACACCGCGGGGAGCAGCACCACCTCACCGTCGGGGGCGCGCACGCAGCCGGCGTGCAGCACCAGGCACGACGAGGTGGCCGCGGCGATCTGGTTGAGGGCGGTGGGCAGCGCATCGAGGAAGGCCTCGACCGAGCCGTAGGCGCGTTCCGTTCCTCTCCCTGACAGGTGCACCGACCCGTCGTCCGCCGTGGCCACGCCGAGCTCGACCGTCGCGGCTCGCTCGTCGGCGAGCGAGACCAACAGCGAGTCGACGGAAGCCAGCAAGGCGGCGTCGTCGCCCCGCAGCATGACGCCGTCGTCCAGCACTGCGAACACCGTGGAGGACACCGCTCCGGTCACCTGGGTGATCTCCAGCACGGGCGGGGCAGGGGCGGGCACTGACCGTCCAACCAGCCCGGCCTGGGACAGCCGGGCCAAGCCGGCGTCCAGGTCCCCCTGCACGTGCGTCGGGTCGGCCCGCACCGCCTGGGCCAGCTCAGCCACGAGCGCGTTGCGGTCCCTCGAGCCGTCGCACGACGCCCACAGCACCGCCGCCGAGGGGTTGAGCACGTGTGCCATCTCAGTGACGAGGTCGTAGAGGACGGTCAGCTCGCCAAGGGAGGCAGCGAGCACGCCGGGGGAGCGCACGGGCAGGGTAGGCAGGCCCTGGACACTAGGCGGGTGCACTCGGGCATCGGTGTGGGCGCCGTAACGTCGCTCGCTGTGGCCCGTTGGATCATCGCCCTGGTGCTGAGCAGCGGGATCGTGCTGCTCGGGGTGCCGGCCGGCCGAGCCCGGGCCTTCAACGCAGGCTGGTTCGAGCGCAGCAGCGCCACTCGCCGCACCCGTTCCCAGCGTCGGCCCACCCACGGGGGCCTGGTCCTGGCGGCCGCGGTGGCCCTTGGCGCCTCCCTCGCGGGGCCCAGCCAGCCGGCCGCTCGGGCCGTGGTGGCGGCCGCAGTGCTGGCCGTGGCCACTGGCAGCCGGGCCGAGCAGGGCAAGGGCCCATCGTGGCTGGTGCAGGCCGGTCGGCTGGCGGTGGCGGGGGCGGTGCCCGCCGCGGGCGTGCGCGCTGAGCTCACCGGCTCCACGAGCGTCGACGTCGTGCTCACGGCCCTGGCCGTGCTGGCCCTCACCCGAGGCGTCCGCTCCATCGAGCGCTCCGACGGCACCTCGCCCCTGGTCGCGGCCATCGGCGCGGTTTCGCTCCTCGTCATCGCCATCCAGGCCGATGATCCCGTGGCCCCGGTGGCCGCCGCCCTGGTCGGTGCCTGTCTGGCCCTCGTCGCCCACGCCTGGCCGCCGGCCACGGTCCGCATCGGCGCCATCGGGCCCACCGTGCTGGGTGCCACGCTGGCCGTGGCCGCCATCGAGCTGGAACCCGCCGTCAGCGCCCCTCGTTCGATGGTGGTCCCGCTTGTCGCGTTGGCCACCTTCGGGGCCGCCGTCATGGTCCCTGAGTGGGACCGCCGCCTCCGCCGGCGCCGCATCCCGGCCATCGTCTTGCTCCCACTGGTTGCCGTCCCGGGAGCGGTGGCCGCCGAGCGCCTCGCCTCCGGTGCCCTCGATCTCCTCCCGGTGCTGGTGATGGCCCTCGTGCCGCCGGCCCTGCTGGCGTTCGTCGGGTTGGTGACCGCCCGCCCCCGGCCACCGGACCAGGTGCTCCACACCGCCCGCAACGTCGCCGCGCTCGGTGGTGCCGTGGTGTTCGTGGCCGCCGTGGCTTCTGTCGCGGCGCTCAGCCTCTACAGCGCCCGGAGCGACATGGAGCGGGGCCGTGAGTTCGCCACCGCCGGCCTTGACGCGGCGAGGGACGGCGAGCTCGACAAGGCGCAGGATCTGTTCCGCACCGCCGATGTGGCCTTCGCTGCCGCCCGCCGCACCCTGGCCAACCCGGCCGTGCACCTGGGCGACGCAGTGCCCGGCGTGGCCCAGAACCTTCGTAACGCCCGCACGCTGGCGGAGGTGGGGAGCGACCTGTCGAGCACGGCCGTGGCGGTGGCAGAACGGGCCGGAGCCAACGATCTGCTGGTGGTGGACGGCCGCTTCCCGGTCGAAGGCGCCCGGGCGGTGAGCGCCGAGCTCAGCCCGGCCCTCGACACCCTGCGGAGCGCGGCCGCGCGCCTCGACCTGGCCGACTCGCCGTTGCTCGTCGACGAGGTCCGCAAGGGCTCTGCCGAGGTGGGCAAGCGGATCGCCGAGGCCACCGACAGCATCGAGGTGGCCGCCGAGGCCACTCGCCTGGTGCCGGCGTTGCTGGGGGCTGACGGCGACCGTCGCTGGATGGTGGCCATCCTCTCGCCGAGCGAGCAGCTCTGGTGTTTC